>MGPH01000063.1:8835-104522 GCA_001797365.1 Deltaproteobacteria bacterium GWA2_45_12 | reverse complement strand
TACTCATCCATTGGGCTGAAAAAGGGAGAAGCCTACACTGTAAAAGATCAGCAAAGGAATTTTGTGACGCTTCAAAAGCCAGATGGTTCCTTGATGAAATGGAAACCGAACAGCAAAAGTAAGGTAAGTGTCTATCTGCCTAAGAAACAGGAAATTGCCATCGGCGAAATGGTCCGGGTCACCCAAAATGATCGTAAAAATGATCTTGTTAACGGCGATCGGGCCAAAGTGACTAAAATTAACGGCACGATGCTCCACTGTCAGAAAGAGGGCGGAAAGGTTTTCAAACTCGATGTCACTAAGCCATTACATTTGGAATATGGCTATTGCTCCACCGTCCATTCCGCTCAAGGAAAAACATGTAAAAATATTTTGATCGAAGCGGACACCAAAAGCCTCACGACCGCGCGGGACAGTTACTACGTGGCCATCAGCCGCGCCCGAAATGAAGCCAAGATTTACACCAATGATAAAACGAAATTGCCGGAAGCGATGAGCAGAAGGAATGAAAAGGAAGCGGCTTTGGAGTTGAGCAAGGGATAATACTATCGGCCAATCATGCGAAAGAAGATGTTGAAAATGCCGAAAAAAATCACGACGGTCATGTGGATGGTAAATTTTACAATTCCCAGAGCCAGCTCAAGGAACCTGAAAGCGTATTCCATGAAAAGCCGAAACCCAGTTTGAGGTTGAACCATGTCCGTCAGTTCTTCTGTGAGCATTTCCATAAAATTACCTCCGGGCAATCTGAAATAGTTAGCCTACTTTAACAGCAAATAAGCTTGGTCTGTTTTTATAAGTATCATCAAGAAAAACTGCCTCGCCAGCCATGATCCTATCGTAGCAATCCCTAGCAAGATCAATGTTTATACAGTCAATGAACCGAAAGGCTGAAGCCGCTATATATTCACGTTTTTCTTCAAACATCAGCCATCTTCGGCCCTCTCGCTCAGCAACCTCACCAAGGGTATTTGAACCGCCAAAAATATCTACCACCACATCGTTTGGTTTTGTAAGAAAACGAATAAAAAATTCAGGCAGTTTTTCAGGAAATCGAGCCGGATGTCTGTCAATATTCAAAGAATTACAATAATTCTCATATTTACCACTAGATCTTGAGTTTGGTATTTGAAGAAGGTTTGAAGGAATTGCGCCACCATTATCTTTGCCAAAACTATCACTAATATCGTGACCTGAAGGCCTTTCTTTGGGCGAATAGTATTTGGCTGGATTTTTCAATAGTTTTTTCATTCTGTCACTATACTCAGTAAGAACATTGCTTACATCCGCTTGGGGCCATTCAGTTTTACTAAGCCACCAAACTGTGTTAACAGCATCTTTAGCTCTTATTTTTCTCTTATTTACCCATTCAATGGGACTAGGTAATTTGGAAGGGTTATACCAATAAAATTCTTCCGCCAAAAAAAAGCCAAGTTCATCACAAACACGTAATAAGAACCTAAAATTATAAAGGCTACGAATTGGAAGTCCTTTTTGATATGCTCCTCCCATATCAATTACAAAACTGCCCGTATTTTTAAGTTTTGCGTGAACCACTTTACAAAATTCAAGTAACCAATCTACATATTCTGACTGATCTTTATTTCCATAGGATTTTTGTCTTTGCAGTGCAAAAGGAGGGCTAGTTAGAACCAAATCAACTGAATTATCTGGCAATTCTTTTAAAAGTATTTGTGAATCTCCACAATACGTTGCGCCAAATTCTGTAGTATAAGCAGGCTGAATGGTCGTCGGCATTAAAGGTTTAATTTCTTGCATATGTGTCTCTTAGCAGATCCCAGTAAAAACTCAAGTGCTACTTATAGTCTGTAGACTTATAGAGTGCATTATCAGAAATGAATATTCATGTCTAGGAAGTCGAATGTTTTAACTGCTCGAAAATTGTTTGCGGCAAATCTAAGAAAATTTCGCACCGATCAATCCCTTTCTCAAGAAAAACTTGCCGAACTAGCAGGTCTACACAGAACTTATATTGGTGCTGTTGAGAGAGCGGAACGTAATATTTCTATTGATAATATTGAACGTATAGCTCGCGCTTTGAATAAAACTATCAATGATTTCTTTTGCACTAAAGGACAATAATGGGACTTAAAGAAAATGCGAGCTTTCTTAGATTTGTGACTATGGGAGCCTTGGGGACACGGCACGCCTGGAAAGTGCTGGAGTCTAAAGGACATAACATTGTTGAGTTAGAGAGATATTCCAGTTCAAATAAAATTTGGGCAACCAAAATCAAGAGATTAAGACTGCCTGACTTATTATGCGTTAATTGTGGCACTCGTTTTGAGGTTCGAGCGAAGAGCAAACTTGAAATTAAAATGAGCCATGCTCAATCGAACCCTGATCGGTATTGGGATAGCGGTTTGAGAGATGAAGATATAGTCATTTTCCTTCTGTGCAGACCAGATGAAGAGATTACAACTAGCCGACCAATCAATGCTTTCTCAGTTCAATCCTTAAGAGCATCTCAAAGTAAAGCAAAGCTAGGCCCGCCAAAATCTGCTTCCGAAGGCGCAGAAAGGGACCTTCAATGGCCATCCTGGGTTCCAAATTATGCGGGAACTATTGAACAAGCTGAGGAGTTTTTAAAAGTAAAATATGATATTGGCCGAAATTATTCTTACAGACTGAAAGGCAAACTTTGCTATTTTCCTATTGGGTACAAATTCAGTGCAGAAGATCAAATTGCTTGTGGGGCACCAACGAAACAGGTCGATCTGAAGTGTAGGGGAAAAACATGGAACATAAATTTGGATAGCTCGCAAATACTCCCAGATTTATATGCTGCTATAAAAGCTATCGATAAAGATAATTTCCTCTCGAACTACGATATGTTGAAAATTTTGCTTAATAATGCTGATTTAAGGCTGAAGTTAGAAGTAGCAGGCATTTTATTTAAATATGCAAATGATCCAATAGCTTTGAAGATTCTTCTTAGTAGCACAGCCATTGGTAACGATGAGAATGCACAATGGTCTATGGAGTCGGTATTTATTTTCAGTGAGATAGGCAGCCAGACTGCCATTGAATTGCTGACAAAAATTGCCGCTGATTCAAACCATGTTGAGGTAAGAGCAGCAGCAGTATGGAACCTCGGAGAACTAAAATCGAATATTGACAACGTTATTCCGTCCTTGAGCGACAAGGAGACCAATGTTAAAAACCATGCCATCATTTCCCTTTCTAAGTGTATAAATGGTCCGGAAGAAACACAAAAATTGTTATCTCTGATAAAAAACCAACCCTCACTTCAATCAGCCGTTTGCGAAGCACTCATTTTAGGGAAAAGAACCTGCATTAATTCCGTATTAGATAGTCTCAACTCTGACTCTGAAAATGTAGCTCGTTGCTGCTTCATTATTTTATGTAGATCAGATTTCAAGCAGGTGCATCAAACTTCTTCTTGGGAGAAAACTACGCACGGCTCATTAAAATATATAGATTGGTATTGGAATTGGAGAGAAGAAAGTATTTGGAGTAATGATTTGAATAGGCAGGACCTAATTTTATTAACAAAACAATTTGGAAATATTTGGCATTGAATAGCTTTACCTCGCGAAAAAGAAAAGGCGGGGCCGAAACCCCGCCTTTCAGTTCAACGGTAATGCTCAAGGACAATACGTATTGCTGAGTTTGCACCATCTCTGGCGGATTGCTCAGTCCTGTATCCCTCGCTTTGAGCAACGATTTCCCCATTCTTGGCTTTTATATGCCAATAAAAAAGGCCGTCGCGCCCCTTAAAGATACTGAACATTCAGTACCCTCCTTTTGTTTGTAGACTCATCCAGGGACAGCAATAACAAGTCTGGATTGACATAAAAGGAGATACCAATTACATTATTCTTATTGCACAAAAATAACGTGGAATTGGGCTGTCCCATCTCCACCTATACAAAAAGCCACCTTACACGGTGGCTTTTTTGTAATCTTTAAGATTTACTATAATCATCTTGTTTTCTTCATCCCATTGCATGGGGTAACTTCGAGTTTCCTGATAATCCAAATCAAAAAAATCGAGAAAAGCTTTAGCTGAAAGTGACGCATTTTGGGGTCTAACTTGTAGCTTACAAATACCGCTTTCTTTTTCATCATTGGTTAACTGTATTCCAACTTTCCCTTCATCTTTATCATAGAACAGAACCCCAAACTTAAAGCTCTCTAGATGAAACTTGTGGATGAGCCCCTGACTAAATCCTATTTGTCCGTTGGATCTAATTGAAACCTTTGAAATAAAGCTCTTATTTGTATTGGTAAATCTTTCGAAAGCCATGATATATCATCTCATAAACTGGTTAGTTTGTCAAGGCCAACTTAGCTATAAACATATCAAACCCAGCGTTAAACTATAGTTCATATTCGCAAAGCTGACAAAATCATTAGGTGTGCCTATTATATTATAATAAACATGTACTTATGATTAAAAAATCACTAATGGAGGACTTTTTTTGATTGGATTATTGATGAAAACAACTAATGGAGAGCTGGCGCTGAAGGTAGTATTAGAACTAGAACCATTAATACTTGACAAAGTCATAAGAGCTTTTTGTTGCCATCTTTTGGCAAGAACGGGGTTACTGGAATGATAGTTTTTCCACCCACGCTCTTTCAATATTTTAGCCACCCGCTTTAAAGCAATATCGGGGTTCAACACCTCATCCAATGACCATCCCTTAGGCCGAATATTTGCCTCATGGTTGATCTGCCCAATACCTACATCAACCCGATAACGTCCTGTTGAGATCAGACTTTGTGCAAATAGTTTCGCTTCGGAAAGATGATCAAAGAATTTTGACTTAGCGGTTTCAGGTTTGCCGGGAAGATTCCATGCGATTGCAAAATAGCGGCAACCCGATTCATGGGCGATAATAGAGAGCAGTTCGTTTTCGTTTACTTTCTCTTCTTTGGCTGTTTCAGCCACTTTTTGACGAAGTGCGTGATCTTTGCAGTTGGCTATGGCCATATTTGAGATGGCCAACATGAAAACTAAACCAAAAATGAATGAGACGAAATACCTCATTGCTGAATGGCCTCTCGGTAATAAATATCTGAAATATACCGATACCCCTTTTCTCCGCGCTTCCATTGAATGACGATGGGAATGATGCTTCGGATGTACTCAAGAATTTGAGGTCGCGTCATGCCCAGGTTGGCCTGCATAACCATGAGAGCCAGTTGGTCAAAGGCCAGTTCCGGCGTGTCCGCATGAATCGTGGTCAAGGAGCCCGGATGCCCAGAGTTAATCGCTCTCAAGTAAGTGAAAGCTTCTGCGCCTCGTAATTCTCCTACAATGATGCGATCCGGCCGCAGCCTTAGTGAGGCCTCTAAAAGCTGCTGGGTCGTCACATTGGACAATCCTTGGCCTCCACGGGAGGCAAGGAGGTGGACACGGTTTTGATGAAACACTTTCACTTCACGCGCATCCTCGATGGTCAAAATCCTCTCTCGTTGCGGAATAGATTTGAGGCACATGTTGAGAAAAGTCGTTTTCCCTGTAGAGGTCCCTGCTGAAATCAGGATGTTCTTTTTAACAAGGAGGGCTAGTTGGAGAAATTCCTCATAACGTCCTTTTCTGAACAGCGTCAGTAATTGCCCTTCGGCTTCCTCTTCCCAAGAACTCCTCTTATTCACCAAATCAAAAGCCTTCATTTTTCGATAATCGTCCCACGTCAAATCTAAAAGAGCCTGCTTACGGATAGAAATGGCAATGCAGTCCATCTCCACCGCAGGAGGAAGAACTATTTGCACACGGTAATCGCCGGGCAATGTGGCTGAAAGAATGGGTGTTTCCTCAGAGATTTCTTGGTCAGAATATTCGGCTACCAAATCCGCTAAGGTGTGAAGATGATGAAAATGAAGTGCCGGTACGATGTAGCACTTCATTTCTCCATCTTTTTCGACCCAGACTTCTTCGGGGCGATTGATGGATATTTCAGTCACTCCTTTTTCATTAAGAAAAGGAGCCAAAGGTCTTAAAAACGTATGAATAGCCACATTGCTCATTGGACAAAGACCACATCGCTTGTAGGCAAAGAGGACAGTGCGTCCGAAAAGTCTAAGTCGCGTGCCACAAAAACTTTAATTAACGACCCATGCTTCACATTAATTGTGGGAGGGATGTTGATATTGTCGGCTAGCGCTTGATTGGCACTGTTTTGAAAAGCCTCTGAAATTTGCTGACGGTAAGCGGCCGTAGAATTGTAGGGATCCATCGTGCTCACTCCGGCATTGGCCGTACCGGCACCGATGATGCTGAGTAACATGGAAGTTCCAAACATCTGCCAAAAGTGGTGGTTTACCTTGCCGGAAATACCTGCTCGTCCCAAGGAGTCTGTACCGCCTGAATTAAGAGCTACCTCCAACCCATCAGGTCGCACCAATCTTGTCCAAACAACAAAAACCCGTGATTGACCCTTTCTCACTTCTGAATTGTATTGCCCAAGTAGTTTTGATCCTTTTGGTACAAGCACAGCTTCGCCTGACTCGCTGTAGATGTCGTGACTCACAATGGCCCGCACCATTCCGGGCAAATCGGAGCTAATGGCGGTTTCCAAAACCGCATCAATGAGTTTCCCTTGAAGGATGATCTTATCAAGGGAGCCAATGGCCGTAGCCTGTACTCGTTCGGTCGTTCCTATATTTTCCTGAAAACGGGCATTCGGGTCCGAGTTTTCATTTTGTTTCATCCCATTCTTAGAGGGACTGGCAGTATTTGAAGAACCATTCCCTCCATAAATCAAAAGGGCTGATTTCATTCTGGCTTGTTTCAAAGATTCATCTTCATCGTTTCTATCTTCAATGACGGGAGGAGCTTCCGGTATCACCACCGGCCTTTGAGCGGCGGGCTCAAAGGGAACGGGCTCTTTATCCAAACCTTCCTTGGGTTTGTCTTCCCCTTTGAAAATGAAAAGAAGCGCAACAACGGCCAAGCCCATCAAAACAAGCCCAAAAATGTTCCGTTGTTTTTTCTTAGAAGGAGATGGATTTAAAACAGACTCTCGATCCAAAATATTTTCTTCTTCTGGTATTTTATTTTCATTCAATTCGTCGGACATGATGGACCTCCTTATTTTCTCTTTGAGAGAGGATTTTTATTAATGAGTGTGCCCACAACCTTGCCTTTTCTGAAAACAAAGCGGTCGGCAACACGCTCGACGACTACATAGGCACCGTCGATACGGTAATTAACGACGGACTCTTTGCCATTGGAATCAATCCAGAAGATAGCTGGCAAATCGGCCAAATCCTTAAATTGGATATAGGTAAACTGGCTATTATCGAAAGCGCGGACAAAGCCACTCTTCTTGTTGTTCGTGATTTTGTAGCGGAAATTATAATCCGCCGGAGATTTTGCGGATTTCTCCTCCAAATAAGTGAAGTTTTTGACATACTCAAATCTGAGTAAATACGTGGATAACTTCGGCGTCGTTGCACCCATATCAAAGAAATAGATATTTTTATTTGTGACGATTGTGAGGTTGGAATCTGGATTTTGTTCCACTGGTTTCACAAATATTCGATTTCGACTGGGGACTACCTGCCAAGCAATTGAATCTCCGGGGACAATAGTCTCCACAGTTTCAGATGGGGAGAATTCAATCGTTGTCCCATAACCATAGGAGGATCGAATATTATAAATCTGATTGGGGCTATAGATGGCCTGTTTCAGACGTGGATCCGTAGATAACGCTTTTGGGTCTATGGAAGCCCAACTCTGGTTGAATGTGCCAAAGAACAATAAGGTTAAAGTAATGAGTTTTGTTTTCATCGGATCATCTCCTGGTCCAAGCGGTAAGACATCACCTGAAATCCTAAGGGATTATTGAGTCGGTCTTGCTCATCCATCGGGGCATTCACGTAACGGAATGTCAGGATGGCGACCCAATAACTCTCACGGGTTTCAATGCGCGAGTTTTCCATCGCGGCGAGTCTCACCTGTGCTGTTTTTTTCTGTTTATCTAAGAAGGAAACTGAAGTTATTCGGATGGTGCGGGTTGTCGTCGTTTTAAAACGCTCAATGGGACTGTCTTTATTGCCATCGGTAATCCATTTATTAAATCGCTCGGCCTCATCGGGCCCCGACATGAGTCTTACCACTTCATAATTTCGATTTAAGTCTTGGGGGTCATAGGTCTCGCGGGCAATCACATACTTAACGATGAATGACTTCGTTACAGCTTCTTCCTCGGTCAGAGTATTCTCATGGTTTTCACGCAGAGGTTTGAGAACAGTGGTAAGCCCTGATTTATTGTCGACTTGAATCACATAGGGCTCAACCGTTTTAAGGGGCACTAAAGAAATAAGAGCGATTCCTAAAATGCAGGTAAGAGCTAAAGAAACAGTGCCAATCAGAAACCAACGGTTACGGCTAATAACTGCATCACCGTAAAGGTCTTGATACCATTGGGAAACCACCGGATCATCTTTCATTATTGGAAGCGTCATTTAATACCTCTCGTGGTGCTTCGGATGGGTGGTGTGCTAGGGACAAAGGGCGGCGGCATCTTTGGAATACTTCGAGACGATGCTTGTCTATTTGCATTTCCAGAGATTTGTTTTCCCGCTAAGCGGCTAACAGAAGAAACGGGGCTGGTTATGTATTTCTGATAAGCCCCCATCGCCGAAAGAGTCACACCTCCACCTAAAGAGGCCGAGATGCGTAGGACTTGGGAGAACAATAATCCGGAAATAGTTCCAGTCAGCAGATAAGGAATGGTGGCAACCATCGTCAGGTTCTCACCTGATTGTTTGATGGCTGCCACAGGCGCTTCCATGAGCGTTAAAATGAGCCCCAAGAAAGCGTAGGTAATGACGGGAATCATGGAACAGTTGATAAGGTAGTTAATCCATGCCTGAAAAATTCCCTGCGTACTCTTCCAAAGAGCCAATGCGATAAACAAGGGGGCAATGGATAAGAGAATGGCGAGCCCCAGCTTGGAGAGAATAATCAAGAACAGGGCAACACCTGTGAGAAGAACGGTGGCGACAAGCATCACTAGAGCCAAAAGCATTTGTCCAACATCCAAAGTTCCCGCTTTGGTGTACATTTGTCGGGATGCCTCGACACCTGTGGAAAACACTTCTTCAAGCTTTTGGTTGGGATCGTTTGATCCAACCAGAGCCGCCGTTATTTTTTCAGGGCCATTGGTAAAAACGTTGTAAACGAGGGTAGTAAAAGTCCCCCAATTGGTCGCCAACTGGAAAATAATCATGGCTTTTAAGATGTGACGGCTGGCTTCCTTAAGCGTCATTGAGATTGCCCCTTGCAGAACCCCAATTCCAAACATGGCGACATAGGCCACCAACATGAGGCGAAGCTCCGTCATGTGGCTGTTGGCTACCGCTTGGTACGCTTTCGCTGTGTACCCAAGAGTGATCTGATCAACATGAGCTAAAATTTCGCTGGGAAGAGCCATAAAAATACCTTTGCCTATTGCATCTGCTTTCCAAAAAATTCGGCGTGATTGGCAGTAGCTTGATTTTGGCCATTTTGGAGAGATGCCTGCAAAGATAGTTGCAATGCGCTCAAGCGGGCCATATCCACATTCAAGAAACCATTCTCTGCTGCAATTCGACTGTTCAAGTCGGTCGCATTTTTTACATTATCGGTTTTGTCGATTTCTTGCGTGAGGGTTTCAATAGTTTTTAAACGATCTTGAATTTTGTTGTAGATGGCTTCCGTTGCGGAGAAAGATGCTTGAGTATTCTGCGTCGAAACTTGGTAGCTGACAGCGTTTCGATCAGTCGAACTTTCAGAGAAGAGCTTTGAATCCACGGAAGGAAAAAGTTTATTGTAGTAATCTTGTCGTTCTGAAAAAAATCCGGGGAGTTTTCCGGACTTTTGTTGACTTACCACTTCTTGCCACGTACCGGGCAGTGCTCGACGACTCGTTTGATCTATCTCCCCGTTGGCGATTTCACTTACTCCATAAGCTCCTGTCACTGCGTCTTTGGTCGCTTCCATTTCGGCATATTGCTGTTTTAAAACCTCATACTGCTTTTTCATCTCGTTGATCTGTTGAACCATTCGGGCAATGGCTGTCGTGTCAATCACAGGCCAGGCCGCATGGGCGGATTGGATGGTCGTGATGCCAGACATGCCCAAAAAGAACCCCATTCTTAAAAGATGTTTGTTCATAGTCTTGCCCTCTGTTGAAAAGTGTTTAACCAATCTTTGGGGTGATCTCCCTTGTCTTTCCGAACCTCATCCAGAAGAGCCACGCTTTTAGAGGTTCCTGAAAGAACACGGATAAAATCTTCCAATCCGGCTAGATCGAGTTTAGCGACTACAGAATCCTGCCCGTGTTTGATAAGAAAGGTTCGGTCGGCGGGGTTCATCGTGCGAATCAGTTCAAACTCACGCTCGCTCAGTTTGAAGGCGTCACAATAACCTTCAGTGGTGGCTTTATGGTTTGGGAGAAAAACAGATGTTGCTGATTGCTGAACAAGGGTATCGCCAATGCTAGAGTGAATAGCAGACTCGATATTGGGCGTGAGGAAAATGACGAAACCGTTCCTCTTTCTGATAGTTTGCAACCAATCTTTGATTCGGGGAGCAAAAAAAGGATTATCTAAAAGTTTCCAGCCTTCCTCTAAAACGATAATGGTAGGCTCTCCATTGAGAGCGATATTGATTCGATGGAAAAGATAGGCCAATACAGGCGGAAGTCCTTTTTTGTCCTCAAGGATTTCTGCCATTTCAAATCCATAAATGGATTGGTCAAACTTGAGGATATCCTCTTCATGGCCAAAAAGATTTCGGTGAGTCCCCGTTCCGTACCACATAGCAAGTCGGTTGGAGAGAGAACCGGCGCCCCTCAACCCTAAAAAGGGCGCCAAATTCTCGAGGGAGCGGTGGGGTAAGTCGAGGGTAAAATTTCCATCAACCGCTTCGGAAATTTTGGATAATTGTTCAGCCGTAAATGGCTCTTTCTCTACAGCCAAGAGGAGCTGTAGCCATTCAGTTAGAAAAGATCGGTTTTCAGGGGTGTCGGGGAGTTTGAGAGGATTGAAGCCGCTGGGCTTGGAGATGCCGAGAGTGGAATGAGTCCCTCCCATGGCCCGAAGAAAAATCTCTCCACCACGGTCTTTGTCGAAAAAGAAAATCTTGCATCGGTATTTGAAACACTGGGCAATTAAGAAATTAAGTAAAACACTCTTACCCGTTCCTGTAGGACCAATGATTGTCGTGTGACCTACATCGCCCACATGAAAATTGAAATAATACGGAGTCCCGGAAACAGTCTCCAATACAGTAACAGAAGGCCCCCAATGATTATTGGCAAACTTCCCACAGGGATAGTTATGAAGAGAAGCAAACCCCGCAAAGTTTGCCGTGCTAATCATTGCGTCACGAGAGATAAAAGAAAAGTTCCCCGGCAATTGAGCCCAAAAGCAGGGTTCCATGTTCAAATCTTCGCGGACAGCCACAATCCCCAGATTTAAAAAAGAGGCCTCGACCTTGGCCAAATTTTGATCCAACTTTTTCGTGTTTTCGGCTGTCACGAGAACCGTCAAATGGTGGTAACCAAAACCAATGCGGCCCGAAGTTGCATCATCGAGAGCTTCATCAATTTGCTCAATCTGCGATGCGGCCAAATCCTCTGTTTGGATCATTTTCCTCTGTTGAAGTTGAATTTTGCTTAACGAACTTTGACGGTCCGAAAATAGAAACGACTGCGTCAATACAAACTCGGCTGGGATTTCTAAAAATAAATCCAAAAGACCTGGAATGGTTGCATCAGAATATTCTTTGATGGAAAGAATGGCTCCCAACTTCGTTGAAGTAATACCCCGCGCCTCCATAGCGTCTTTCCCGAAAAAAAGACGCTTGGAGGGGAGGTATCTCGCCATCTCCATTTGCGGAGCGAGGATGGGACGGTCCTCGAGATTGACGAGCTGACTGAAAAATTGTGCGGGTTCTGAGAAAAGACCTTTGTCGGTTTGGACCATTCCCAAAAGTTTAGGCCCATAATCCTTGAGATTAGCCAGAAACCGATTCGATACCGATTGAAGTTCCTTGTAAGCCAACTTTAAGTGGCTGGACTGGACATCCTGTTTTAGTTTTTTGGATACAAAGCCTTTCAGCCCTGCAAGGCCGGGTGTGTAGGCTTTTTGAATGATGCTAAGATAAAAATCATTAACGTAAAGTTCCAAACTATCATGCTTATTCTTCCAGGCTTCATTTAAGTCGTTTCCAAAACCGTGTGGGAATTTTCCATCGGGGTAAATATTCTGTTTTCGACGGATAGTGTGGGCATAAACCGCATAGCCGCTTTTAGCGATGCTCCTTAAAAGCGTGTTGCGAATATTCTTTTGAAATTCTAGCCAGTCACCATCTGCTGTTTCAAAGGCGATCCCATTAATTTTGATGATTTGGAGGAGATCACCGGATTTGGTGAGAATGGTATTCTCATCATAGTGGCAAGTATAAGGGATAAAGTCGGCGGATTTGACTTCCGCCTTTGCCACTTTAAGAAATGGGGACACTTTTAACTTCAGCTTTAAATCAAAAGCTGTCGTAGCTATTCGCTCCCCAAAACCTTTTGTTTCTACATTTTGCGCAGCATTTTGCATATATGAACCACAAGTCAAAAGTTCGTGGGTCTCTCAAGCACGCGAGGTATCCCAATCCATGAAGGAGGGGCAAAAAAACAAACAGCGGCAAAAAAGAATTTAAACCCAGAAACAAGACTATGTTGACCAACCCATTGATGACGAAAAAACTTTGAGTCACCCCAAGAAACATCGTGGGGCGCGTCAAACCCAGAAAAAGCAAGTCGTGTGATTCTATTTTCATTTTTCATGGCCTAATGACCTGTTCAATTACCTGCGAACATATCGACGATTGAAGCCGCTCCAAAAACAATAGAAATGCCTAAGGCAACCTGCAAAGCTCGTATCCAAGAAATCCGCCCGAACAAGGCTAAGATCCCAAAGAAAACCACCGCTAGGATAGATAGAAGACGGGCCGTGGTGCCGGTCATGATATCAACGATTGTTTGGAGTGCGCTTTCCCAAGCGGGGCCAGCTGCATAGGCCCATTGAGGAACAGTACAGAGTGCAAAAATGAGAAGAGGTAAAAATAGTTTTGTTGGATGCTTTGATGTTTTCATTATGTCCCTTTCTCAATAATATTTGATTTCAAAGTTGAAATGAGGATGCCCCATCACAAAACTCTTTTCGCCTGACAAAGAATGCCAACACAAAAAAAGTGACAGCATGTTGACGCCGTAGAATTCGTTTTTCTTGCGCCAGAGGTTGGGATTTTCGCGAAACCAATTGAGGAGGTCTTCTTCAACGACCCAAATTCGATTGCCACGCTTGGTGATACAAGGAATGGATTTCCAATTACGAATAATGGTCCGGACAGAAACACCTAAAATGGCAGCAATTGGCTTATAGGTAGATAACACCTTCGGCTTGGGGAGTTGCTTTTTGATCATGCGCAAATCCTCCAATCAAAAAATGGGAAAATGGGTAAAGAAGGCTTGATGGAAGCCTTAGGGGAAGGCTTTCGATAAGATGTACGGTTCGCGAATTGAACCCTTCCTCGAAGGCTTACGGGAAGCCTTTGGCAAAGCCTTTCAGGAAGCCTTGCTGAAAGGCTTTCGGGAAGGCTTAATAATGGTGGAATAACTCTGGCAAAGGGCTGTAACGCCACGGGAAAAATCAAAATGCCCTTGATAGGTAGAGTCGATATGCTATGGAGTAAGCGAAACATTCAGTGTAGCCTTTCAAAAGCTAACTGAACGATATTATTGAAAACACCCGCTTAGGCCGCATTAGAAAGCTCGATACACGCGGTTCTAAAAGCGTCCAGCCGGGGGCACAACGATTTTCCGTAAGGCAAAATCGTTCCTCCATTCCTCTATGATTGTGGTGATGTTGGTCGGGAAGTCTATCTACTACTTGTATGTATAACTCATGCGACGAGGAAAAAGACCAGAGCGAGTACCAATTGTCTTTGGAAATTACGTGCCCAGCTTAAGTTTTATTCCCTTTCGCCGAAAACTCTACGGCATGCCCCTTTCTTTAAGCCATGGCCATCTTGCTTACTTTGAAACGTTTGAGCATGGCTGAATTCACAATGACTGAAAGCGAACTGAGCGCCATGGCAGCCGCGGCGATAATGGGATTTAAAAAGCCAAAAGCGGCAATGGGGACTCCCACTCCGTTGTATATAAAGGCCCAAAACAGGTTTTGCTTTATTTTTCGCATGGTGGCCCGTGAGAGGCGGATGCTGGTCACCACATCCCGAACATCGTTTTTGACGAGGATGATGCCACCCGTTTCCTTGGCCACGTCCGAACCAGAACCGATGGCAATTCCGATGTCGGCTGTTGCTAAAGCAGGAGCGTCATTTACGCCATCTCCCACCATGGCGACGATTTCCTTTTGATCTTTCAATTCTTGGATGATCTTGGCTTTATCCCCGGGAAGTACTTCGGCGATCACGCGATCAATCCCCAATTCTTTGGCGATGAAATTGGCCGTCCGCTGGTTATCCCCGCTTAACAGGATAATTTTGAGACCTTCGGATTTAAGAAGAGTCATGGCTTCCTTAGCCTCTGGCTTTAAGGCATCGGCTACAGCAATGACGCCCGCTAAAACCCCATCCACCCCCACGAGCATGGCTGTTTTGCCCATGGCCTCAAGTTTTGTCATGGTTTCTTCCACCGTAGGGGCGTATTGCAATACGCCCTTACCCAATAGGATTCCTTCTCGATCAAAAAGTCGGCGATTCCCCATGAGAACCATTTTTCCTTTAACACTTCCTCTAATTCCATGGCCTGGAATGGCTTCAAATTTTTCCAGCTTACCCAAAGAAAGCATTCTCTTTTGGGCTTCCCTCACAATGGCCTCGGCCAAGGGATGTTCCGAGCCTGATTCCAAAACGGCGGCGAACTCGAGAATTTGAGTCTCTGAAAAAGAAGAGAAAGAGAGGATGTCAGTGACGGTTGGCTTTCCGACAGTCAAGGTCCCCGTTTTGTCGAACACGATGGTCGTTAATTTTTTCGCCCGTTCCAATACTTCTCCGCCGCGAATAAGGATGCCGGCCTCGGCCCCTTTACCCACGCCCACCATCAGGGCCGCCGGTGTGGCAATACCCAAAGCGCAAGGGCAGGCGATGATCAGCACTGCGATGAAAGCAAGGAGCCCCTGGGGGAAATTTCCGGCAATCCACCATGATCCGAATGACAAAAAAGCCGTAATGACGACGGCAGGAACAAAATAACCGGTGACCTGATCGGCCAGGCGCTGAATAGGAGCGCTCGTTGTTTGCGCTTCTTCTACTAATTTAATGATTTGTGCGAGTGTAGTTTCAGAACCTATGCGCGTCGCTTTGACCTTCAAGAGTCCTTTTTGATTGATCGTCGCCCCGATTACAATGGAGTCTTTTTTCTTTTCCACCGGCATGGACTCGCCGGTGAGCATGGATTCATCCACGGATGAGGCTCCGCCGATGACGATGCCGTCCGTGGGGATCTTTTCGCCTGGCTTGACGATCAGGACCTCATCCACCATGACTTGTTCCGCAGGGATCTAGGTACGACCGCCTTTCTCAGTGGTCAAAGCTTTGGCCTTCTCCACAATCATCCCGCAAATAGGATCCTTTGCTGTACCCGCCTCGAGCGGGGCCATCACCTGGCCCGGTGATTTTGTCGCATGCTCTTTCATCATAAAAGGTCCTTTATTCTTGATCGGGATGATGGGCCTGGTTAGACTCCTTCGGTTCTTTAGTTTGCTTAATGATTATGGTCATGTCCATGGTGATCATGCGGAGCCTCTTCTTTTTCCGGAGCGGATTCTCCATGTTCATGATTCTCTTCCTGGGGTACCGCTTTTACAGCAGCTCCTTCTACGAAGACCATTCGTGAGCCCAGATCGGCATTTTGCAGGGTTAGAAGTGTGGTAAGACCAATTAACACCAGAAAAAATGGCGATGCTTTTGGCATTCCTTCGCGTTTCAGGAAGCTCCAAAGCATCAATCCAACAGCCAAGGCAAGAATGACGAATCCAAGCACCCGATGAGTTCCCATCATTCGATGAATAGTTTCTCCATGCGGAAAGCTCTCTTGGGCCCAATACCCTGTCAGGACTGAAAGGATGGTACCGGCCATCCCGAAACCCAGACAGATCTGGCCCGCCAACAGAAAATCTTTTCTTTTCTGGATAATGCCGATGAAGTAGAAAAATAAGGCTATGGGAAAAAGTGCGATGGGGAAATGTACAAAAACAGGATGAATGTTGAAAACTTGACTAAGACCTTGAAAACCTAAAAGTGACCAATCCATAAAGGCCTCCGAATCTTGAAAGAAGGTGTTTAAAAACGCACCACTTAATAACACGGTCGTTACTTCAAATCACCATAAGAAAGAGCCCTTAAAATTTCCCCGTCCACCTCATAAGTTTCAAGATTGGTGGCGGGATCGACAACACCAAATTCTCCAATCAACGATTCAAGGTAAGTTTGAACATTTTGAGCAGACTCATCGCGGGTTCCTTTGAAGGCCAAGAGGGCATAGGCGGTTGCTTGATAAGCATTGTCATTGGCAGACGAATTGGTCACTTGGCCCGAGGGCGCTACCAACTCTTTCAGATGGGCAAGAAGATCCTCGATGAGAGCCTCAAAAGACGGGGCTTGAGGGCTTGTTGCCATCACAAAAAGGGGCATGGCAAGGGAGATGTCCCCCGATTCTAGAGTGGGGTCTGCATCGTACTGGGGTAAAAAGGTATTTTGAGTATAAGTGGATAGCAGTGACAGGGCGTTTCCATAATCGGAAGAAAAATTTTCACTTAAATTCGCCATGGCCCCCACGGCTTCGACGCACAGGGAAAGATCCCAGGGGATGATTCCAGGCAAAGCTACTCTGGCTTGAATAATGCGGTTGATGATCCCGTCGACACGCATGCCCGGGTCATTCCCAAAAACAGGATCACGAACATCTAAGAGCTGGCCAAAGGCATTAATGACCTTGTCCTGCAAGGCCGGGGTTGGATTTATTTCAAGATACCATGCAAGAAAGGTCCAATTGGGGCAGGAAAGGTTCTTTGATACATCCGCAGGATTGACAAGAAAGGCGGTTATCAGCCCATCAAGATAAGAGGCGGTTGCATCGAGAGTCCCTTGCAAAAGGGGCGCATCAATCCATAAATCTGCATCAAAAAATCCCAGCGCGGTAATGCCAGTGACGTTTTGAAACCCCGTTATTTGAGGGGTTAAGGGTAAGTTTATATCTTGCTGCCAATCAAAGCTCCCATCATCGTTTTGAATCTGGCTTAAGCGATTGGACAAGCGGGTAAGTTGATCCAAACTGGCGGTGATCCGATTGTCATTCCTCTCATAAAACCAAACTTTCTTGCCCGTATCCTGAGCGACGATGAAATCGCATGATTTACTGCGGACAAAACCTTCCTGATCGTTATGGGGGAGGGCCCATTCCTGAACCAGGGTGCCATCTAATTTAAAAGCGGAAAGTTTATTTGCGGAATCATAAATGGCATAGAGCAGGCCCGTGCTTTCTTCGTAATCAAGCCCTGCAAGATCAGTTCTTCCCGGAACGGGAACCCATTTTTTTACAAATTCAACGACAGTGGATGAAGAGCTTGTCTTGATGGGGAGTTTAAAAACGTAGATGCTTCCTTCTCCTTGATGTCCGGCATAAAAAAGCCCTCCTTCGGGGTCGAAATCATCAGGAACAAAAATAAGCGCTTCAAGCCCTGCATTGGAAGCGCCCTGCATCCAGGGGGTCAAATTAAAACTGCGCGTCACTTGTCCGGTGACAAAATTGAATTCTTTGATGCCATCGGGGTTTTCGACACCCAAATAAATAAAATCGCTGGTCTCATCGGCGACGGTAATTCCCTCCAAATCACCCCCCACATTCCAATTGGCAAGGCCGCTCCCATCGGCACTCATCATGCTGACAACGCCTTCATCACTGACCAATAAAATCTTGTTTAAGGTTTCATGCCAATCGGCACCGCTGGGTTCGTACCCACTCGCCAAATTTCCACCGATGTCGATAGGTGGAGGATCAAACACAAAATCTCCACACCCAAAGGCCTGTGAATCAGCCTGGCCTATTGAAGGGGCCTCATTGCCCGCATCTGTACCCGAAAAATCATTTTCATCGTCAGGACCCGTGTCAACCACTTCTTCCGTGGTTTTTTGGGAGTCACTTTCACCATTGCAAGAAGAGTCGCATCCAAAAGTAATCCCAAGAAGAAAAATTAAAAAAACAATACGGTAATGGATTGAAATAAACATAGAATGTTAAATTATTCTCTTTTATATTATTTTACAAATACTTAATTAAGTGAAAGGAAGTGATATGTCCCAAAAAAATATGGCGGAATCCTTAAAAACCAATCTGGAAATGATTTCACAATGGGGAGTTGATATCTTGCCTCGTGCTCAAAAAACGTCAGTTTCTCAAGAGGAAAATAAGCCTGAAATAAAAATGAACTCACAAAATTTATCTTTCAACGAATCAAGATTAAAACAACTTTGTGATGATGAAATCGGCAATTGTACCCGTTGTGTTTTACATAAAGGTCGTACCAAGCTGGTTTTTGGTGTGGGGAACCCCAATGCCGAGCTTATGTTTGTGGGAGAAGGGCCAGGAGCAGATGAAGATTTAAAAGGCGAGCCCTTTGTGGGTCGGGCCGGGCAATTACTGACCAAAATGATTGAGGCCATGGGATTAAAACGTGAGGATATTTATATTGCTAATCTCATCAAATGCCGCCCCCCCAATAACCGTAACCCCGAGCCCTCTGAAATTGCCCAGTGCATGCCTTTTTTAAAAAAACAAATAGAGATCATTGGTCCCAAGGTGATCGTTTCTCTCGGAAAGTTTGCATCACAGACTCTTTTGCAAACAGAAGTGCCCATTACCAAGCTGCGTGGCGAGTTTCAAAATTATGGTCCGTCAAAACTGATGCCCACCTATCATCCGGCCTTTTTGCTCAGAAACCCCAATATGAAAAAATTTGTGTGGGAGGATTTGCAGAAAGTGATGAAGGAATTGGGGATAGTCGCTGGTTGCTAGTTGCTCGTGGGGATTGCTCGTCGCTCGTAAAGCGGGGTCCCCGTATTTACGAGCGACGAGCTTACGAACCCGCGAGCCCACGATTCTCGAGCGACGAGCCATTCCCACGAGCCCTCGAGTAGCCAGCGACAATTAAGGCACAATCACCGTCAACGTTGGCCCCATGGTGATATGAAAAGTATCCAAAGGGTCTTTCATGTCCCCGTCAATAGTGTAGGGGAGGGGTTTTTTAAGTTTGATGGTCATTTCACTGGTGGGTTCTTCAATAAGATCAGGGCAGCCTGAGGGTTGCCCCATGTACATTTTGGGAATGTATTTGAGAATATTGCGTGGGGGAAGGGCAAACCCTGCTGCATGAAATTTCCCCGGATTTTTGTCCACAGTGTAAAACACCTTAAAATCAAGGCCCAGCTGGTTTATGCTGCCGCAATAAAGGGCTGAATAATTGGCAAAAGGCCATTTTTTTCCGTTTACTGTCACTTCGGCATCAAACCGATCAAACATTTTACAGGCAAGGGGACCGTTGATAAGGGCTGAACTAACGGATTTAATCAGTGTCCACCCGGCTATAAGTGGAGATGGGTTGCCGCCATTGTAGTAGGCTTCCATGAAATTGTAGATCACTCCCAACCCAAAGATAAATCCGTATTCATCGTTAATTTTCATCAAATGACCTTCGGTGGTCTTAAAGGGTTTGTCTTCGTGATATTTGACCAAGAGTTGTGAAAGAAGAGTTTCGGAAGAACCTTTAATGCCAAGGGCGCGGGCGACGGTGTTTAAGGTGCCTCCGCGCAAAAAAGCAATTTTTGGAAGAGGCTTGTCCCCATAGACATTAAAAAAAGTGGTCAGGGTACAATGATTTGTGCCATCGCCTCCGCTAATGGCCAAAATATCGACATCGCGTGTTTTGAATTCTTCTGCGACACGACGCAAATCCTGAAGATCTTCCGTTTGTTTACACGAAGCCTTGTCTCCCACAATAAACCCCATGCGATTCATCCTGTTGGGATTGTTTTTGTAGGTTTTTGAATTCGGATTTAAAATGACGCCTATGCCGGGCATGAGTTGTTGCTCGTTGATGGTTACTCGTCGCTCGTTGCTCGTAATACGGGTTCCTTTCCCCTATGACGAGCGACGAGCCATTCCCACGAGTAACGAGCAACTAGCGGCTAATTCCCAAAATTTTTCTTGCCTCTTCCATTGTTGCCAATCGGCGTTGATATTTGGAGGCCAAGTCCAAAGTTTGTTCTACCAACTCTGCATTTCCTTTCGCAAGTATTCCTTTTTGAATATAGATATTGTCCTCCAACCCTGTGCGGATATGTCCCCCCTGTTCAATGGCGTAGTCAAGCATGGGAAATTGGTGTTTCCCAATGCCGGAGGCCGACCAAGTTGAGTAAGGAGGCATTTTTTTAAGGATGAATTCCAGGTTTTCCAGGCTTGCGGCCAGCCAGCCAGGACCTCCCAGAATCACATTAAAATGAAAGGGGGCTTCTATCAGCCCTTTTTCAATAAGCTTGTGTGCGGTATTCATCATGCCCACATCAAAAATCTCGAGTTCGGGGCGGATTTTTTTATCCTTCATGGCCAGTGCTAGTTTTTCAATAAAGGGAAGAGGGTTGGAAAAAACATCGTTTCCAAAATTAGTGCTTCCCAAAGTCAATGAAGCCATTTCTACATGGGTTTCCAGGGTGGCCAGGCGTTTTTTATAAGAGTCGGTGATCGCTCCCCCTGTGGAAACTTGAATGATGAGGCTGGTTGTTTTTCGAATTTCAGCAACAAGTCTGGAAATATGTTTTTTATTGATTGTGGGGCGACCTTTTTTGTCGCGCACATGCAAATGGAAAACATGGGCCCCCAATTTTGCCACTTTTTGGGCTTCTAAAATAATTTCGTCCGGCGTGGAAGGAAGGTAGGGAGTATCTTTTTTGGTGAGTTCAGCGCCAACACCAGCCACGGTAATGATAAGGGGTTGCATGGATGGTAGGGGCGCTGCTTGCCGCGCCCATCATTGGAAAAACATTAGGGCGCGGCAAGCAGCGCCCCTACAAATTTTCCATCAATGCCCCACAGGAGGCGCCGGTGGTGGCGGGGGAGGTGTGTTTTCTCCAGTCTGAGCAGGAGGAGCCCCTTCAGGGTTATCAGGAATAGGTGTTTCAACTAATCCGGGTTTTTCTTCTTCGTTGCTTGGGTAAACAATTTTGGCTTTGCTTGTTAATTCAGTTAAAAGCTTGTCTTTGATTTGCCCTTGAACCTGAAAGCGGATAAGCCCCACGGCTTCATCAAAGGGAACGGCCGCAGGTTCAGAATTGATTTTGATAATGTGGTAACCCTTGGGAGTCTCAATAATTTCGGAAATTCCCCCGGGTGTCATTTTAAAGGCCGCCTCTGCCAGGGCTGTTAATTGATGTCTTTCCATACGGCGGTCATTACGGCTTACTTCTCCCATGTCGCCCCCTTTGCGTTTGGAAATTTTGTCGTCAGAAACTTCTTCAGCCACCTTGGCAAAATCTTCCCCCTTGGTGAGTCTTTCACGTACGGTTTTAGCTTTGACCATGGCGGCATCTTTTTGAGCCTGGGTTGGTTGGGCATCGGCGGCTTTGCCTTTTTCATTTTCTGTGGGAGGGATGAAATTAACCTGAATTTGCGATAGACCTACTTTTGTGAACTCGGTGTCTTTTTTTTCGTCATAATATTTTTTGGCTTCCTGGTCGATGCGTGCTTCAAGCAGGCTTTGTGACACAATCATTTTTTGAACCATGGCCAGTTTTTCAGTCACCTCGGGACGTTTGTCGGCCCCTTCTTTTAAGGCGGCCTGGTAAAAAAGTTCTTGTTCAGCCAGGTTTTTAAGCAATTGCTTGCGGGCGGTAGGATTTTCAATTTGTGCCTTGGCCCTCGGATTGATGCGGGCCAAATACTCAAGGTAACCCTCATGAAATTTTTTGCCATTGACTTCAAGAATGACAGGCCCCTTGTTAAGGTCTTTGATGCCTGAATCGGGATCGCCGGATAATTTTATGTTGGAACACCCGGTGATTAAAAAAACAGACAAGGTTGCAAGAAAAAGTCTTTTCATAGGAAAATCCCCCTTTAAAAGTTTTGAGTGCAAATTTTAATGATGGTTTTTCAATAAAGCAATTCCTTTTTCAGATTGCATTGACAATTGGGCTTATGATACTGGTTTTGCCCTTATGGAAAAACAACTCAAACTTGGTTTACCCAAGGGAAGTCTGGAAGAATCGACGGTTCGCCTTTTTAAGAAAGCGGGGTTTGGCATTACGATCTCATCACGCTCCTATTTCCCTTCCATTGATGACCCTGAACTTTCCGGACTTCTTATCCGTGCCCAGGAAATGGCCCGCTATGTGCGGGACGGCATTCTGGACGCAGGGCTTACAGGCCGTGACTGGGTCATGGAGCAGGGGGGTGGGGTTGTTGAAGTCAGTGAATTGCGTTACGCCAAGGCGGGTCTTCGACCTGTACGCTGGGTTTTGGCTGTTCCCAACGATTCCAAAATAAAAACGGTCAAAGACCTTCAGGGGAAACGTATTGCCACTGAATTGGTTAATTACACCAAACAATTTTTAAGACAGCACAAGGTAAAAGCCTCTGTTGAATTTTCCTGGGGAGCCACTGAAGTAAAACCTCCCTTGCTTGCCGATGCCATTGTCGAATTAACCGAAACGGGTTCCTCCCTTCGGGCCAATAATTTGAGGATTGTGGATACCCTGCTTGAATCCCAAACCCTTTTTATTGCCAACAAAAAAGCCTGGGCCGACCCCTGGAAACGCAAAAAAATTGAAAGTCTGGTTCTGCTTCTAAAAGGGGCGATTGCCGCCGAGGAAAAAGTGGGTTTGAAAATGAATGTTCCTGAAAAAAGCCTGAAAAAAGTTCTTGAGTGCTTGCCGGCTCTTCATACCCCCACTCTAAGTTCCCTGGCGGGTTCCAACTGGCATAGTGTTGAGGTGATTGTGGATGAAAAAATAGTCCGTGATATCATTCCCCAACTCAAAGTCGCCGGTGCCACGGGCATTGTGGAATATCCGTTAAACAAGGTGATTGAATAGATGGGTCGTTGCTCGAGGGGATTGCTCGTCGCTCGAGGACTCGTTACTCGAAAACGCGTTGCTCGTAAATACCGGGCCCCGTATTACGAGCGACGAGCATTTCCCCTCGAGCCAACGAGCTTACGAGCCAGCGAGCAACGCGACCATGTTTGAAAAACTCCGCCAGGTTTTTTCGTTCCAAAAAAAGGAGGTCAAAGACCTTCTCTTGGAATTGGAAGAAAAGCTTATCGAAGCCGATGTCGGTTGGATGACTGCCGAGGCTCTTTTAAATCGTGTCAAAGCCGAGGCCCCATCCACTTCGGAACAAGTTTCCATCATTCTTAAAAACACCATTCTTGAATGGCTTCAACCCAAGGAACCCTGGGGCTTCAAACCCTTAAAACCCCATACCATTCTTTTTGTCGGGGTGAATGGCACCGGCAAGACAACTTCGGTGGGCAAACTTGCGGCCCTTTGGCGGAAGGAAGGGAAACAAGTGATGGTGGTGGGGGCGGATACTTTTCGTGCTGCAGCGGTTGATCAGGCCCGTATTTGGGCCGAGCGTGCAGGTGTGGAATTTTATTCGGGGGCTTCCCAGTCTGATCCAGCCAGTGTGGTTTTTGATGGAATCCAAAAGGCCAAAAACAGCGGCACGGATGTCGTTTTGATTGATACTGCAGGTCGTTTGCATACGCAAATTTCGCTGATGGATGAATTAAAAAAAATGGTTCGTGTGGCCGAAAAGGCGCTGGGGCGCCCCACGGATGATGTTTTTTTGGTCTTGGATGCCAGTCTTGGACAAAATAGTTTAGCCCAGGCCCTGCAGTTTATGGCCCATCTGCCCTTAACAGGCCTTGTTCTGACCAAACTTGATGGCACTTCAAAGGGAGGCGTTGTGTTATCGGCCGTGCGTGAAACGGGGCTTCCTTTAAGGTTTATTGGGTTGGGGGAATCCAAGGATTCCATGCAGATTTTTAACCCAGCCCGTTTTGTTCAGAAATTAGTTGAGTAAATAAGTTCTAGTCAAATCAACTCCTTATCATCTACAATTTCAATATGCCTTCTTCCCATATTCTGCAATTTATTGCGGGTTTGGCATTTTTCTTTTTGGGGCTTTATTCCACGCATGAAGGGCTTGAAACCTACGCGGGGGATCGCTTTAAAAGCATGATTGCCCGGACAACGCGTGGCCGGTTCCGCTGTCTTCTTACGGGTATTGGGGTTACTTTTTTTCTGCAAAGTTCATCGGCTGTGACAGTGATGACTGTAGCTTTGGCTTCAAGCGGGCTGCTTACTTTAGAGCAGGCCATGAGTGTTGCCTTGGGGGCAGGTATTGGGACCACCTTTGTTGTATTGCTCATTTCAGTGAGAGCCATTGTTGATTATGGCGTGGTTATTTTGGTGTCGGGGCTGCTGCTCCGTTTTCTTGCGGACCGTAAAGTCGTCCGGGCCATTGGCGAAATACTGTTTGGTTTGGGGTTTATATTTTTGGGGTTGAATGTGATGGCCCAGGCTACCATCCCACTTAAAACCTACCCGTGGATTCCCACCATTTTTGAATTTATGTATCATTATCCACTGGCTAATTTTGTCATCGCGGCTGTGGTGACGGCTTTGGTCCATTCAAGTGGGGTGGTTTTGGGCATTCTTGTTTCCCTGGCTTATTCGGGGTCCATTACTTTTGAGTCGGCTTTTCCCATGGTTTTGGGGGCCAATGTGGGTACGGCTTTTACGGCGATTACAGCGGCCATCAAATCAAATGTGGAAGGTAAAAGAGTGGCTTGGGCCAATTTGATTCTGCGTGTGGGGGCCGTCATTGTTATTGCCCCTTTCATTCCCTTCTGCGTCAGTTTGTTGCATCAGCTTCATTTATTGGTTGTGGAAGGCATGATGGGTTGGACCCTGACTGTGAATGCTGAAATTGCCCTGAGTCATTTTTTCTTTAACGTATTTGTGGCCCTGATTTTTTTGCCCTTTATTTCTTTTGGGGAAAAACTGGTTTGTTGGTTTATTCCCCAAAAATTGGAAAACCAGCCCTTTGGCCCCAAATACCTTGATCCAAGCAGCCTGGCCACTCCCTCCCTTGCTTTTGCACAAATAAGTCGCGAATTGGTTCGCATGGCGGATATTGCCCTGGGCATGCTTCGCGACTCGCTCATGGTGTTGAAAAAATACAATCTGGATATTGAAGATGATATTTCATCGCGTGATCACAAGGTGGACGTTCTTTACAAGGCCATCAAACTGTACTTGGCCAAATTGTCGTTTTCAAAACTGGATGAAAAGGAGGTGGCCATCAGCCTTCATTTGATGAATGCCGCCAACGAACTTGAAAATATCGGGGATACCATCGAAAGGGAATTGATGAGGCTGGCCCGTGTCAAATGGAGTAAGAACCTGGAGTTTTCAAAAACAGGTTGGCTTGAAATCTGTGAAATGTATAAGGCCACCGAAGACATGCTGGTCTTGGCCACGGCCTGTCTTTCTTCTTTTAATGAGGAGTTGGCCCTTCAAATCAAGCATCATGAGCAGTTTTATAATGAACGCATGGATCCACTCAAAAAAACCCATCTTTTTCGCCTGCACGACGGATTAAAAGAGACACTGGACACTTCTTCCATTCACCTGGAACTGATGTCCTTTTTACGCCAAATTCATCTTTCCCTTTTAAGCATGGTGGAGTATCTCATTCCGGAAAAAAAAGGATAATTTAGTCACTGGTCGCTAGTAGTTGCTAGTCACTGGTTGCTAGTCGGGTAGGGTTTTCACTAGCAACTAGCGACGGGCAACAAGCCAATTATGTTCATCGACTCCCATTGCCATCTCAGTTTTAAAGATTACTCGCCCGAAGAGCGCGAGGCCATTCTTGCGCGCGCCTTTGAGGCGGGAGTGGGGGCGTTTGTGAATATTGGAGCGGGTGAAGGAGTTGAAAGTAATGACCAGGCTGTGGAATTTGCAAAAAGCTATCCCCAGGTTTTTGCAACCGTGGGGATGCACCCCCACGATGCAAAATTAGTAACACCTGAGGTGTTAAAACATATCGAGGCTTTGGCAAAAAATCCCAAGGTGGTGGCTCTTGGGGAGGTGGGGTTGGATTTTCATTACAGCCATTCCCCCCATGATGTTCAGGAAAAAGTTTTGGTCCAGTTTTTGGAACTGGCCAAAAAACTGGATAAGCCCGTGGTGATTCATGATCGGGATGCCGGGGATAAAACCTATGAGCTTATTCGTCAGGCTTCATTTTCTCAAAGGAAGGTAATGATCCATTGTTTTACAGGTGACCGGGCGTTGGCCAAAAAATATTTGGACCTAGGCTGTCTTCTTTCGTTTACGGGAATCATCACGTTTAAAAATGCCGAAGAATTGCGCGAGGTGGTCAAACTGACTCCCGTTGAATCCATGCTTATCGAAACGGATTCACCCTATCTTGCTCCCATCCCTTTTCGCGGCAAAAAAAATGAACCGGCCCATGTGGTGACTGTGGCCAAAGCCATTGCCGAACAGAAAGGTCTTTCGCTTTCGGATGTTGAACGAATCACCACACTCAATGCCACACGGTTTTTTAATTTGCCCGCCGCTCAAATCCAAGCCAGTGTTGTGTATGCCATTCGGGATTCCCTTTATCTAAACATCACCAACCGATGCACCTTGGCATGCACTTTCTGCCCCAAATTCATCGACTATGAAGTGAAGGGATATTATCTAAAACTACCCAAGGAACCTACGGTGGAAGAGGTGTTAAGCCAGGTAGGGGATCCATCAAAATACAGGGAAGTTGTTTTTTGTGGTTATGGGGAACCCACACGCAGGTTGGATGCTCTTCTTATTATTGCCAAAAATTTGAAAAGCCGTTTTCCCAAATTACGCATCCGCATCAATACGGATGGTCTGGGGAATCTTGTTCATCAACGGAACATTCTTCCCGAACTGGCCCCCTTTGTGGATGCTCTTTCGGTAAGTTTGAATGCTCAGGATGCGGCCACTTATGCCCGTGTGTGTCCTTCCAAATATAAAGAAGCGGCCTATCCGGCAGTCAAAGACTTTATTGGTGAGGCTGTTAAACACATCCCTGAAGTGGTGGCTTCCGTTGTAGGCCTTCCCCAGGTTGACCCTCAAGCCTGCCGCAAGATTGCAGAGGAAGAGTTAGGAGCCAAATTCCGTTTCCGGGCCCTGGATAATGTCGGTTGAATTTGAATCTGGCGAAAACCCAAATCCTAACGCACCGTTTAATTCTTTAAAAACCCCTGTTGTGTTGGCCAAGGGCGCTCTGTTACAATAAAAACCGGCAGGTATGAGGAAAATCCTATGAAAATTTTTTTATGTTTTTTGGCCTTTCTTTTTTTCGTTTCTTGTCAAACCGATGCGGAACATCTCAATAAGCTTAAGGGTCCCATTGATGATCCCAATGGGGATGCCGATGGCGATTTGGTGCTAAATGTTGCTGACAATTGCCCTTTGGCCGCTAACGATAATCAGGCGGATTTGGATGGGGATGGGTTGGGGGATCTTTGTGATGAGGATGATGACAATGATGGTTCCCCTGATTTGTCCGATTTATTCCCGCAGGATGCCGCTGATTTCCGTGATAGCGATGCGGATGGGTTCGGCGACAGCCGCGATAATTGTCCCCTCACCGCCAATGAAGCCCAAAGGAATTTGGACAACGATGGCCTGGGTGATTTGTGCGACCCGGATGCCGATGGCGATGGCCACTGTGCTATGGGCGTTCTGCCTGAGCAATGCCCGAACGGTGGCTTAAGCGATGATTGCGGGGATTTGAATGCGGCAACACTGCCGGGGAATCCTGAAGTGTTGGATGGTGAAGATAACAACTGCAATGGCAGTGCCGATGAGGGGATCAGAATGAATGCCGCTTCCTTGACCATTGATTTTGGGGGGGAGAGTATCGTGGCTGCTTCCATTGGCGATTTTAACGGCGATGGCCGAAGCGATTTTGCGGTGGGATCGGCCATGGCTAATAGAGCCACCGGGAAATTATATGTTTTTTATGGCAAGCCCGAATGGCCAGCTCCTGTATTGCCTGCCCAAGCCGATGTTGTTTTTAACGGCCCTGTTGGCGGTTCTCGGGCAGGAGAATCTTTTGGAAATACAGGGGATGTGAATCGTGATGGATGCAGTGATTTGGTTGTGACCGCCCCTGGTATTGCAGGCCAAGGTCAGGGAGCTTCACGTGGAAAGGTCTATGTTGTTTACGGACAGGGGCCTGCTTGTTCCGGGGTTCCCCTTCAAGGAGAGATCGATCTTGAGAATGTGGGTGGGATTATTGCTGGAATGAATTTTTTATCTCCCCAACCTGTAGGATATTTTTTAGGTAGCGACGCAGGAGATGCTCAGAGAGTTCCTTTGGTGAACAGGGACCAGTTCATTGGGGGGAATGATTTGAATCATGATGGATGCAGTGATGTGGTACTTTCAGGGGGAACCGTTGAACGAAGCGATGTTTTTGTTGCCTATGGTCACGGTTCAGGATGTGTCAATGAACAGGTAAGAAGTGGAGCTCAAAATTTAAATGATGCCGATGTGATTCGATTGAGCATGCCCCAAGGGCAAACTGGTTTCGGCAGGAGAATAGTGGCTAGCCCCGATGTCAACGGGGATGGCATGAGTGATTTGTGGATTTCAGCTCCCAGTTACCGTATTGCAGGTAACAATGAAGGCCCTGTAGGAAAGATTTATCTTTTTCTAGGTGGAGCCATGCATTCCATTCCTGACGTTAACCAAGAGTCTTCCGCAAGTTTTATTGCGGAACAGGGAGGGTCGTTTGCCGGTGCGGCACTTGCTTCCGTGGGAGATGTGAATGGAGATGGTTTGGGAGATATGGCTATTTCTTCGTTAAATTATGATCCACCGGGCGTGCCCCCAACACGTCGAGGAAAAATCTATGTTTTTCTTGGACGTAATGATTTTAATGGAGAAATAAATTTAGTGAATGCGAATCTATCCCTTGTTGGGGAAGCTGGTTTTGTGGAAGCCGGGGCTTTTATTGCCTCGAGTGGGGATGTTAATAATGATGGTCTGAATGATTTTTCAGTCACATCACGTAGAATGTTAAATGCCAATGATTTAAGGGCTGGCCGTACCTATTTTATTTTGGGATCCGTTACGGAGTTTAACCGTGGAAATTCTGTCATTTTGGGAGACCAAGCGGGTAGCCTTAGCCATGCCACATTTACTGATGAGAATGTAGACGCTTATCGGGCCTTTGCCATTCAAAGCTCTGGAGATGTCAATGGAGATGGAAAGCCAGATCTGATGATCTCACTTACAGCAACGACGAATTCGCGACAATTTCCCAACAAGGTTTCTATCTTTTTTGGAAGATGATTTTGGATGAGGGCGATCAGGCCTCTACGCAATCCTCTTTTCCAACTTCATGGCGCGGCGTTTTTCTTTTTCGACGTCCTGCCAGATAATATCGGTTACTTTTAAACCCAGCATAAAACGACCCTCATAACCCATGCTTCCCAAAATTTCTGGCGAAGTCAGGAAAAAATTGGGTGTGGGTGTTTTGTAAGTCAGGGGGAAGAGATCTTTGAAAGAAGAGGGTTTGAGTGAGTACACAGGGTGATTTTGGGCGGACTGTTTGAGTATTTCAAAATCATTGTCGCCCAAAGGGAAAAGGGTTTCACTTTCTTCAGGGCGTTTTTCCAAGGGGAAGGTAAGCTTTAAGTCGTTTTCGGAAAAGGGCATGAGAAAATGAAGGGAATTCTTTATTTTTTCGTAAAGGGGCGCAAACTCACCGGGGCTTTTCTCTAGCCACTGGCATGGAAGCAGATAGCTCACTGAAATTTCTGTCTTTTGCTCCTGTCTCTTTTTTATTTGGATGTAGAGAAAATTGGTTCCTTCCAGGGCTTCGTCCGGTTTCGAAATGAAGATGATGTTGTCCCCCATGGGTTGGGGAATGAATTTTGACGGGACCTCAAACGAACAACTAAACCACAGCGCCGATGGAGAAATTTTCTGGATGGATTTGCGCAAACTTCTGTATCGAAAAGTATTGGGCAAATAGTTTCCCAATTTTTTCAGGTCGGTATTCCAGATGACATAACGAGAGAGTATGGTTCCTTCCTGGCTTGCCAGTTCAACCCCTTCAATGACTCCATTTTTAAACAATAGTTTTTCAATGGCAGATTCAGTGCGCAGGGCTCCTTCATGGTGCGCAATGCGTTCCAAAAAGAGGTGTTTGAGTGAGTCATGCCCACCTTTGACGGATAAAATTTCACCTTCCCCCGGATTGAGCAGTTCGGCAATCTGGAAGGCAAAGGGAATGTCTACATGGGCATAGGTAAGCAATTTGAGCTGGGCCGTGATAAAACTTTTAAGTTCAGCTTGTGTATCAATGGGTAGATTAAGCTCATTTAAACGCTGATCTAGTTTTTTGTTTTTGACAAACTTCATGAAGTGACGGCGCTCCATGAAGCTTGTGGGTAAGATAAGGGAATAGAGTTGGCTGGTTTCAACCTGATGTTTGATTTGCGCCAGTGTTTCGTAAAATACTTTCATTTGTTCATGCAAGCTGGGGAATTCACGTTCTAATTCTTCGTAAAAGGTGATGGGGTTGGCCGAAATATCAATGCGTTTGTTGGGAAAAATAATCTGAAGGGGAAACTCGCTGTGTGAAACTTGCTGGATGTCATTTTCAGGAATATTAAGCCGGCCCATGATGGAACGCAGAAGCTTTGAATGGAGATGCCCCACACAAAATGGGTCGGGCTTATGCTGTGATTGGGAATAGGGGTTTAGGTCTAGAACGTGCACTGTAAGCCCACGTCGGGCCAAAAAAGAGGCTGTAATAAGCCCTGACAGTTCGGTACCAATAATGAGTGCGTCGCAGTAACGTTCGAGCATAAAGAAGTAGAGGTGTTGCTTAAGTTAGAGCCCTTAATTTTGGCTCCTAAAGCGAAGTCGAAGGGATGGTCCCCTCGACTCTGCTCGGGGGCCATTTAAAAATGATATCCCACTTTGCCCACTACAGAAAAGGGAAGGATGGCCGAAGAATCAGATCCGCCATCCCCTAAACTGTGAACAATTCCGACTGAATGAAAAATGCCGGCAAAACCGGCCGATATCGAATTGTTAAAATAATAATCAAAGCCCACATCGATTTGGGCCCCCAAACCAAAACCATTGGTTCCATTTTCAACAGAGCCTTCGGTAAGGGCGTAAAGACCAACACCGATACCGGCATACGGGTCCCAATTGCTGGCTTCATCTTTCATGAAGTAATACTTAAGTGTTACAGTGGGAATACCCAACAATTCAATGGAATTGTCACCATCAGAGCTTCCCTCTCCATCATGGGTGGCCAGCCAGGCATCGGCGGTAATCGAAAAACGCTGATTAAAACGATAATCAAAGTACAAGCCCCCTCCATATCCCGGATCAAGGTTGGGGGTTGTGTCGATGAGCTGAAAATTTCCCATGACCATCAGGCCAAAGGTCTTGTTTTTGTCGCTGCGTGCATAGCTTGAAGAACTTAAAAGAAGACTGATGATAAAAAACATCCCTAGTTTTTTCATGATTTTCCCCCTTGATTTTAAGATTCGATGATTACTTGACGATTAGGGTGTAATTTTACTTTGTTTGTGGCCATCAGGTCAATGGCTTTTGGTAATAACTTGTGTTCTTCGGCCAAAATTCTTTCAGAAAGTGTTTGGACAGTGTCATGGGGCAGCACGGGAACGGTTTGTTGCAAAATAATGGGTCCCGTATCGCATCCTTCATCTACAAAATGAACCGTACAACCGCTTACGCTGACTTTGGCATCGAGGGCCTGTTTTTGGGCATGAAGCCCGGGAAATTTGGGAAGCAGGGAAGGGTGAATATTGATCACCCGATTTGGAAAAGCCTTGAGAAGAACGGGGCTGATCAGCCGCATGAAGCCGGCAAGAATGACCAGATCAACGCCGTATTTGTTTAATTCGGCAACCAGGCGTTGGTCGTAGACTTCTTTGGGTTCTCCTTTGATGTGTTCTAGTAAAACAGTTGAAATGGAAGCTTTTTTGGCTTTTTGAAGGGCCGGGGCTTCCGGCTTGTTTGAAATGACCACACCTACTTTAGCCGCAATTGATTTTTTTAAACAGGCACCTATGACAGCATCCATATTGGAGCCGCGACCGGAGACAAGAATGCCAAGATTAAGGAGAGGTGCCATGACGTCGATTACAAAAAAGTGACTTCTTTTTGTCCTGTTTTTTTCTCTACCATGGTGCCTATTTCAAAGGCGGTGCAATTCATTTTTTCCAAATGTTTTATGATGTCGTTTTTTTGCTTTTGGGAAGCGACCACCACCAATCCCACCCCCATGTTAAAGACACGCCACATTTCATCTTCGGGGACATTTCCTTTTTCTTGAAGCCATTTGAAGATGGTTGGGGTTTTGATTTTGGTTTTATCAAGGACCGCACAGGTATTTTGGGAAAAAATGCGCGGCAGGTTTTCAACAAGGCCCCCCCCGGTAATATGGGCAATGCCCCGGATATCAAATTGTTTGATTAAGGAAAGCACTTCATTAACGTAAATACGTGTTGGGGTAAGCAAAACTTCTCCGATGGGTTTGTCAAAACCACACAGGTCGCGGGTGATTTCCACTTTTTGCGTTTCAATAATTTTTCTTACCAACGAATAACCATTGCTATGCACCCCGCTTGAGGTCAGCCCAAGGAGGGCATCGCCTGCTTTTATAGAAGAACCATCAATGACACGGTCTTTGTTGACAACCCCCACGGCAAAACCGGCCAGGTCAAATTCCCCTTTGGCGTACATGCCGGGCATTTCGGCGGTTTCGCCCCCGGTGAGGCTGCAATGGATGGGGGCGAGGGCCTCTGCAATTCCGCGAATGACAATGGCACCGACTTCTTTAGAAAGATGGCCCGTGGCAAAATAATCAAGAAAAAAGAGGGGCTCGGCTCCGCAGCAAATAAGGTCGTTGACACACATGGCCACCAAGTCTTGGCCGATGGTATCAAACTTGTTCATTTCAAAAGCCAGCTTTAGTTTGGTGCCCACACCATCGGTGGTAGAAACAAGGATGGGTTCTGGATATTTTTTCAGGTCGAGGGCAAACAACCCCGCATATCCCCCTAGGTTGGACATCACTTCTTTTCGATGGGTTTTTTTGATGGAAGGAACAATATCATCAACTAAGGCATCGCCTTCATCAATATCAACACCGGCATCTTTGTAGGTAAGGGATTTTTTATTGTTGTTTTGTGACATCGGAATTCGATTTTACTAACGTGTCTTCCGGCAGATTTCAAGGGTATTGTAGGGCGTATTGTACCGTTAACGGGCGAACACCCTCCAAAGGCGGGCAGGCAATCGCCCTACGGAATCCAACGTACGGGCGCTGCTTGCTGCGCCCTTCTCTGTCGGCGCTGGGGGCGCGCCATGGGGCGCCCCTACTGGACAATTTCTGCTTTTACTTCTGTCCAACCTTGCTTGATGAAATCCAGCAGTTCCGCCGCCCGGTGGGATAAATCCAAAATTCTTTTTTTAATGAAAGGGCCTCGGTCGTTTACACGCACAACAACACTCTTTTCATTAGCAAGGTTGGTGACTTCAAGAAGGGTTCCAAAAGGGAGTGTGCGATGGGCGGTGGTGAGGTCTTTTTTGTCAAATTTTTCACCATTGGCTGTTTTCCGGTTATGGAATTTGCCCCCATACCACGAGGCGCGGCCGTAAAAAATTTCACCGGTTCGGGTTAAGCCGGTGGGTAATGGTTGTTCCGGGGGTTTTTTGGTGGCGCAGGAGGCAAAAAAGAAAGTAGAAAAAATAAGAAGAATTAAAAGTTTGGACATGATTTTGATAGGGACGGGTCATAACTGTCCCCAAGAGAATTGTAAGGGCAATTCATGAATTGCCCTTACGCTGATCGGTTACGTTTATTTTAAATGTTAATTTCCCTTTACTAAACGTTATCTTTACTTTCCCCCCTTCATTTAATTTTCCAAAAAGAATTTCTTCCGAAAGGGGTTTGGCAATTTCATTTTCAATGAGGCGTTTGACGGGTCGGGCTCCAAATTTGGTATCAAAACCTTTTTCAGCCAAATATTTTTTAGAGGCGGCATCCAACTGCAGGTTTATTTTTTTAACCGTCAATTTTTCCTGCAATTCAAAAAGGGCTTTTTCGACAATTTGTAGGGCAATCGTGGGGGTAAGGGCATTAAAGGATACAATGCTTGTCAGACGATTACGAAATTCGGGGTTGAATGTTTTTTCAATTTCCTTGGCACTTTTGTCTTCAAATTCCTTGGCCCCAAAGCCGATGGTTTTGACCATGCTTTCGCGGGCGCCGGTGTTGGTGGTCATGATTAAAATAACCTGATGAAAATTTGATTTGCGGCCGTTGTTGTCGGTGAGAACGCCATAATCCATGATCTGTAAAAGTATATTCATGAGGTCCGGATGGGCTTTTTCAATTTCATCTAACAAAAGAACGGCATGGGGGTTTTTATGAATGGCTTCGGTAAGAAGTCCCCCTTCATCATAACCGACATAACCGGGAGGGGCCCCGATTAACCGAGCCACCGAATGTTTTTCCATGTATTCGCTCATGTCGAAGCGAACAAATTCAATGCCCATGTGTTTGGCCAATTGTTTGGCCAACTCGGTTTTCCCCACCCCTGTGGGGCCGGAAAAGAGAAAGCTCCCCAGAGGGCGGAGGGGGTCGCCAAGACCTGCCTTGGCTAACTGGATGGAGGCGACAATCTGGGTGATGGCCGTTTCTTGGCCGTAAATGACTTTGCGCAGTTCGGTTTTTAGGTTTTTAAGTTTGTCACGGTCATCGGTCTTGACTGTTTGTGTGGGAACCTTGGCCATGCGCGAGACCATGGTTTCAATCTGTTCGGCGGTAATGATGGGCCGTGTGGGAGTCTGGTTTTTCAGTTTTTGTTCGGCCCCCACTTCATCAATGACGTCAATGGCTTTGTCAGGCAGGAAGCGGTCGTGAATAAATTGGGCTGAAAGCTCGCAAGCGGCCTTCAGGGCTTCGGGTTGGTAGGTGACCCCGTGGAAATTTTCATAATGACTTTTCAGGCCGTCAAGGATTTGAATGGTATCTTCCACAGTGGCCTCGTTGATTTCAATTTTTTGAAACCGCCGCGAGAAGGCATGATCTTTTTCAAAAGTGGTACGGTAGTCCTTGTAGGTTGTCGTGCCAATGCACCTAAGATTACCGCTGGCCAAAACGGGTTTAAGCAAATTGGAAGCATCCAGGGAACCCCCGGAAACAGCGCCCGCCCCAATGACGGTATGGATTTCATCTACAAACAAAATGGCATTTTTGTTTTCACTAAAAAGGTCTAACACCTGTTTTAAGCGTTCTTCAAATTCTCCCCTAAATTTTGTGCCGGCGAGCAACCCCGCCAAATCGAGATGATAAATAACTGCTGACTCAAGGATGGCAGGGATTTCTTTTTTTACTATTTTAAGAGCCAATCCTTCTGCAATGGCCGTTTTTCCCACGCCCGCATCCCCGACCAAAATGGGATTGTTTTTACGCCGTCGCAACAATACATGAATCATGCGTTCGGTTTCTTTGGTACGGCCGATGAGAGGATCGATCTGTCCTTTTTTGGCTTTTTCATTCAAGTTGGTGCAGTAAGGAAATGAGGTTGAATCCGTTTTTTCATCCGTTTTGGCGGGGAGGCCATGATGGCTGGGAGCCAGCTGAATTTTGGAAATCTTGTGAGAAATATAACGGAGCACATCCAGTCTGGAAATATTCTGTTCGCCCAAAAAATAAACGGCATGGGATTCTTTTTCCCGAAAAAGGGCCGCCAGGACACACCCCCCATCAATTTTTTCAGTGGAGGAACTTTGGGCGTGGATGGCGGCTGTTTGCAACACCATTTGAACCCCCACACTGTAGCGGGGAGCAATTTCTGTGGGAACGCCCTGCATTTTTGTCTTGAAAAATTCTTCCAGTTTTTCGCGCAGGTTTTGGATGTTTCCCCCACAGTGGATCAAAATGTCAGAGGTAAGGGGGTCATAGGTAAGCGCATACAGCAAATGTTCCAGGGCAATAAATTCGTGTTTGCGGGCCTTGGCTTCATTGTAGGCACGTTGAAGTGTTTTTTCGAGTTCTTCGGCGATAATCATGTTTCCACCTCCATAATGCATTCAAGCGGATGTTCGTGTTTTTGAGTCAGTTCTTTAACCTGCATTACTTTTGTACGGGCAACATCATAAGGGTATATTCCACAAATGCCACGACCTTTCTGGTGAACATCAAGCATGAGCAAGGTTGCTTCTTCTTCAGGTTTAAAAAACACGGTCTGTATCAGCCACACGACAAAATCCATGGGGGTGTAATCATCATTGATAAGCACAACCCGATACATGGAAGGGGATTTTGTTTCTGTTTTTTCGGCCGTACTCAATTGGCCATCTAGAGAGTTTTGATTTTGGATTTTTCGTGTCATAGTTCATTGTTGATTCAAGGATAAACCCGGTACAGTAGACCCCGCAAGGGTATTTTTATTTACATTCATCATTTTCATGATAAAGAAACCACTATGAAAAGTCTTTTCAAGACAACAAGTTATCTATTCATGCTCTGGCTTGTTTTGGCAGCGGAAGGCTTGGCGCAAACGCCGGCTCCCAGTCTGGATGCGAAAGCCTGGGAAACAGTCAATCGGAGCGTGGATGATTTGTATCGGGAAGGAAAAATAAGCCAGGCCCAGATCAAGGCCGGTGAGTCTTTGGCGCTGGCCAAAAAAATATTCGGCCCCGACCATCTTAATGTTGCTGTTGCCAGTGACAAGCTGGCCTTGTTTAGCAAGGTAAACGGACGTTATGCCGAAGCGGAAGCTCTTTATAAAAGCATTATTGATATTGTGACAAAGAAGATGGGGGCGGGTCATGTGGCCCTGGCGGCTACCTACACCAATTTGGGTGAAGTTTACATGAGCCAGGACAAGTATGAACAGGCTTTCGCCATGCACAACCAGGCCCTTGAAATACGCAAACAAGCGCTGGGCCCCGACCATCTTGAAGTAGCCATTTCACTTAATCATCTGGCGGGAGTGTTTCGTTTTCAGAACAAGTTTGAAGAAGCCGAAAATTATTACATGCAGTCCCTCAAGATTTTGGAAAATAATTTTGGAATGGTTCATCCCGATATCGCTGTTTGTTTGAATAACCTGGCCGGGCTCTACCGCATTGGAAAAAAATACATCCTTGCAGAGGATTTTTATAAACGTGTGATTGAAATCTGGAGGAAGCTGGGTGGCCCGGATGATTCCAACGTAGCGGCTGCCAAAAATTCTTTGGCCCTTTTGTACACAGACATGCTTCGGTATGACGAGGCCATCAATCTTCACAAAGAGGTTCTTGATAGTTTGGAAATTGCCGAAGGAGCGGAAAGTCCTGATCGTGCCGTTAGCTTGAATAATCTGGGTAAAATTTATCGTTTTCAGGGAAGGCTGGATGAAGCCACCATCATGACGGCCCAGGCGCTCCAGATTTTACGCCAGCAATTTGGTGAAAGCCATCCCACCATTGCCAATACCATGAATAACCAGGCGCTTATTCTGGCGGCCCAGGCCCGTTTTTCAGAAGCCATTGACTTGCAGGAACAATCCTTGCGCATGTTGGAAAAAACTTTGGGAAAAAATCATTATTATGTGGCCGATTTGCTTGAAGACATGATCCGTGTTTTTGAAAAGGTGGGACAAAAGGGCAAAATCAAAAAATACCAGGAAAGAATAAATCAAATCCGGAAACCCGTAGGGACGAAGTAACCTCGCCCATACACGGAGCGAGAGATCCTTGCCCGTGCCCTTTATCGGTCCTGCGCGGCTTTAAGAATTAACCCCACCATTTTAGTCAATTCCCCTTCTTTTTTAGACGAGATTTTTTTAATCCGGCTGACATATTCGTGTGTGAGCTTTTCCATGTTTTTCTTTTGGCCGGTGCTTGCTTTAAGGCGGGTTAATTGTTGGTCAAAGAGGGCCGCATAACGATGGGCCTCGATAAGGGCGGTGATGGGCGATTGGTTTTTAGGCATGTTTTGTTTCATGGAAACAATTTCTAAGCCAGGTTTTGGGCCCGGTGACGCAATAAATGGTCCGCCAGGGTGATGGCCATCATGGCTTCCCCCATCGGAATAAAGCGGGGGAGCAGGCAGGGGTCGTGCCTTCCTTTGGTGGCGATGGTGGTTTTTTCGCCTGAATTGGTAATGGTTTGTTGCTCACGGGCCAGGGAACTTGTGGGTTTGATGGCACAGCGGATGACAATGGGCATTCCGGATGAAATGCCCCCAAGCATTCCCCCATGACGATTGGGGTTTGTGCCGATTTCCCCTTTTTGGGCCACGAAAATATCGTTGTTTTGAGTTCCACGGAGGGTGGCAGCCCCAAAGCCGATACCATATTCAAAGCCAAGAACTGCCGGTAAGCTGAGCATGGCCTTCCCCAAGTCGGCTTTCAATTTGTCAAAGACGGGTTCCCCCAAGCCGGGAGGGACTCCTGTGGCCACAATTTCAGCTACACCGCCGATCGAGTCAACCTCTTTGCGCACTTGTTCAATGAGTTCGATCATTTTTTGTGCGGTTTTTTCATCCGGGCAACGCACGATGTTGGATTCAACCTGTTTAAGCGTGATTTTTTCCGGGTGGGGGATGTTGGCGATGATGTTCCCCACTTGTTTGACATAACCGACAACAAAAATCCCTTCCATGGCCAGAATCTTTTTTGCCACAACCCCTGCAGCCACACGGGCTGTGGTTTCCCGAGCGCTGGAACGCCCTCCGCCACGGGTATCGCGGAAACCATACTTGGCATCAAAGGTGTAATCGGCATGTCCAGGGCGGTATTTGTCTTTGATATCTTCGTAGTCTTTTGAACGGGCATCGGTGTTGGGGATGAACAGGGCGATCGACGTGCCCGTGGTGTTGCCCTCAAACACGCCGGATAAAATATCGACCTGGTCTTCTTCCTGGCGCTGGGTGGTGATTTTAGATTGCCCGGGCTTTCGCCGGTTCATATCGGGCACAAAATCTTCCGGGGCCAAGGGAATGCCGGGAGGGACCCCGTCAATGATAACAGTGTTTCCCGGCCCATGGCTTTCGCCGGCGGTGGTTATTCTAAAGAGAAGTCCAAATGAATTTCCTGGCATAAGTGTTTTAAATTTATATTAGTTTTGAAGGTTTGTCTTTTGTTTTTTTGGCGCAACTTTTGGAAACTATGGACGATATAACTACCCAATTAACAACAATTAAAATAAAAAATTATGACTCTTGATTCGACTAATGGGACACATAGCGTCCCCTCTGTAGCATCCCCAAGCCCGGAAAGTCCATCTTCGCCACGGATTTTGGTTATACTTTCACGCCTTCTTTTTAATGATGTGGGATCAGACAGGCATCGAATTATTCAGGCACTCAAAGACCCATCGCATTTAACCATTTCCAACAACGAATTGCATTTCACATTCAAGTTTACCGAAGATCAAAGTGAATTGATTAAGGAGTGGCTGAGGTTTTTACCTTCATCAATGCTTGTGGCCAACCCTCGAGTAGGTACCAATGAAATGCGCATGCATTTTAGTGGTGGAACAACGGTTGCCAATATGGATTGCCGTCAAAGATTCATTGCCAGTGTGGACGCTGGTGGTGATTCTTTTCCCTTTGGCTTTGTCTATCAAAATAATTCTTTAACCGCTTTTTTTGGGAGAATATCAATAACTCAGATAGGGGCCGGAGAATACTCCCTTAACATTCGCCTTAAGCTTGATCGTGGAGAAGCTCTCAAAGAGGAAAATATTGATGGTTTCTTTAAGGGGCTCATAGCCAACGTGCCGGGTATTTCCCCTGCCGGTAGAAGTATTAAAGCGAGTTCATCAACATCTGGGAACAAGGTTACTGAAGAGGATCTTGATGCCATTTTAAAACGTGCAGGAGATGATTTTTTCACTGAGCGTAGAAGCCCAGGAGCTAGGCTGGATGATCTTCTCAACGGAGCCGACGACTTTGACATGGTTCCCCTTCTTGATGAAAGGGATGAAGGTCTTTTGGCAGAGGACGCCCGGCCCAAAATCAAACCCGAGAAGCCATCCAAACCTCCTCGCGCCAGAAGAGTGCGCCTTAGCGCCAAAAATAGGGCTCAATTGGAGAGACACATTTTCCTTTTGGAAAAGGGAGCATCCCTTGATTTGGCAGATCCCCTTCGTCCATTGGTGGCCAAAGTAACTCTTAGGAGAACCGGAGGGTTCCCAACCATGGATGTTCTATGGGATGTGGCAGAAGATGACATAGGCTTGGTAAGTCGCCTTGTTGAATACTATTACGCCAATGAAAGTGATATCCAAGGATTTGAAAATTATGCCCGTCATCATCTTGGTCCAAGGGCTTCTTTTGAAGACCTGCAATATATGCATGATATCACCGATATCCCCTTACGCGATCTTCTGGCTTTATCATGGCAAATTTCGCTTTCTGATGATTTCACCCCGCAAGATTTTAAAAGGATAGCTAGGAAAACAGGTTTTACCGTAGCACAGATTATATCCTTTTATTCTCCATTGCAGGTGGGAAGTCATTATGGTTTTTCGTGGGATGAATATGATGCTCCGGAAAAATTGTTGGGGATTGCCGACTTTTTGGGGACAACAGTACATACCCTTCTAACAAGTCTTCCCGATGGAGAGTCAAAATGGGACGCAGTCAAACCCTTATGGATTAAACGTATCCAAAAACAACTAGAAGGGAAGATTGACCCCCATGCGACCATTAGGGAAATACGTCTGTCAGGGCTTGAAGGCGATCTTGAGGAAATAGTAAATGGTGCTCTTGGACTTCGTCTTATTTCTGACAAAAAACGGGATGCCATGAGTAGCGGCGAAAAGTATTTCTGGTGTCAAGTTGTGGGGCTCGTTTTTGCTAGTGAAGAGAAAAGTATAAAAATCCTTAAGGCTATAGCCCAGGATGCCACGCATCCTGACAACATAAGTTCTGTCATACCTGAAGAAGCAGACACTCTGAGCGCGGATGAAGAATCTTTGTGCGAAAGGGAAGGCCTTCGCAAAGGTAGTCCTCAAATTTTTACTAAACTTGCTTCAATATCTTCCCGTTTGGGGATTCCTTTAAGACAACTCATTTTGTTCTCATGGGGATATACACGACTGGCTTATGATTTGGCGGCATCTCTTAAACATGGTTTTAACGATCAATCAGAACATGGTTTATTTTTGGCTTTCTCCGACCATGGCAAAGATCGCCCATTGTGCCATGCTCTGCTTCATTTTTACAAAGGACATAATCCGTTTTATCGCATTTCCGGGGGCTTGAATGCCGAGGAAGTCAGGCAGGAGGTGGCCTTTACTCTTTTTAAAGATATGCCGGAATTTCCGGTCCCCACCTATGCTACTTTTACACGCATGCGGGAGAGGATGTCGAACCCTCCCGAGGTTGAAATGGATACTTCCCGTTACAATTACTTAAGGGAGCATGTGTTTTCCTTTCTTTATACATTTCGCGCGCAAGTTGCCCCTGAAACATTCCGTAATCTTTGGGTGAGAGCCCACCCTAGTGATGCCGAAAGTTTTCCTGTATTGACCACAGAGGACCCATGGTGTGTGCCCAATGATGTTTCATCATGGGCCGATTTGTGGGCCTATAACATGGCTCACACGGTACAAACGCGTGAATTCAGGCAATTTGCCGGGCCCAAGGAGCAAGCCGATATTCTCGGTTTGGCCCTTACCCAATACTACAATTATGCTGGCGTACCGGGTTTTGGTAGCCGGCAAAAATTGCTCGAGCTTGCCGAAAAAGTCTGGCCAGTGAATTCCCCAAATTATCACGCCCTTGTTCTCAATTGTTTCCCTTGGATGGCCGCTTTTGATCCTCATTTTTTACGTGCTGATGGAACACGTGTTGATTTTCCGGAAACCCATCGGGCCTTGTATGCTCGTTGGCGTTCTCTACCCGGGGTACGTGCTTATATTGGTGAGATTGTTCAAAAACTGAAACTTGCCATGGATTGTCAGGGGATTAGTGATGAAGTTTTCATGATAAACAAATTAGGGTTTGGGGAAAGATTGGTGCGCCGCATTTTGAGTTCTACCATGCATGTGCTCAATGATGATGAATTGTTAGCGTTGATAGAGAAACTACCCTTTGTGGATTCTCAAAGGATTCTTGAAGGCTTTCAATATGGCCGTTTGCATTATTTTATGGGCACTTCCCCCTCTGGAGATATTGATTGGAGCTGGCCCAATGCGAGTGATGAAAAAGCCATCAAAGCCCTGGATGTCCAAACACTCATGGAAGACATTGCCACTCAGCTGTCCCCAGCTGGGACACCGGCGGAAGTTTATTGGAAGGGTATTCGACATTTTAGTGCGGTGGGTGAGAAAGGTTTAAAGGAAGTGGCCTTAAGCTTAAACGACCGCCAAATTTGCATTGTGTCTGCCAAAGCCAAGGATGCGGGCATGGGTGATATTACAGAAAAAATACTTTTCTTGAAATTCAATGCTGCCTTCCTACAAAAATTTAAAAAAATTGGTCCAAATGCGCTTTCTGAAAGAAGGCAAATTTCTCGTGTGTTAACTAATGAAACACCCACAGAGGTTTCACCTTTGAATTTTGAAAGTTATGAAGCCCTTCAACAGAGGTGCCAAACCACGGGCGAAGTGCTTGCCGATCTTGTCGCTTGTTGTTTTGATAATTTGCTGTGGTGTGATTTTTTAAAACAGCGTCGGGAGGCACTAGGGTTAAGTATTGAAGAGGTGGGGCGACGTATTTCAGACTTAAGGAAGGTCTACCCTGCACCCATCAAGTTATTGCAGACTTTTGAAAATTGGAAGGCAGGAGATGATCTGCCGTTAAAGCCGCTACTTGCTGCATGGATGGAGGTGTTGGGTTTGCAAATGGATATCTCAGTGATGACCTGCCTTATAAACAGGCAGGCCCATCCTGAAGTGGATAGCCGTTTTACTCAAGGGCCGGGTTATGAGCTCTATTGCGATACACCTGCCCTTTTGCGCATTGTTGGAGAATTTTCAAAAAAACCGTTTGAGGAAATTGCCGCAAATCCGCGTTATCTTCTTTTTAGAACCTTGCTTGACCCCAAGCATTCCCCGCTCAGAAACGAGAGCCGTTTTGATATAACAGCTGCCGATGAGCGGCGGGTTTTGCTTCAGGGGCAAATTGCCCTCAATTTCATTTGTGGGAATAAGAGTTTTCCCACTTTGGAATTGGTGCGTGATGTGGCCAGCTTGACCGGCCAACTTGTGGATGATGTTTTTGATTGTGTGATGCACGATTGTGTACCCGCCCAAATCCCCAATAAAGGGGGACGGGTCTTTGTCGATTTGGTGGATGATTGGGCCAACAATTCTGAAATGAAAAAAGTCATGGACCATTTGGGTAAAAAACGGTTGCGATTTTACCTTGATGGCCGAGCGGCCAAACATCAAATCCCGTGTTTTTATAAAAATGCAACTGGGTTGTCGGGGTTTTTATATCTTGTCCGTCAGCTTTACGCCTTGGGAGTTGAAGATATGGCTCGGCGTTACGGAATCAACGACAAGGCCTATTACGATTTGGAACAGGGCGTTGCCAAGGATTTGAAAAGCGGAGATGTGCGGCGCATTGCGGATTTTATCAAAGTAGATACAGAGGCTCTTTGGGAAATGGCTACGGCACAAGGCCTGTCAAAACCGCAAAGACGTGTACTTCGGGAAGCCAGAGAAGGGACCATGCGGGATCTTGTTAATAAAGCCATTGGTGGGATGAGTTATCCCCAAGCTGCCTCCCTGATTCGAACAATGTGGGAGGCACTAACTGGGCACACATTAGATGTTAATGGCAATCACATTGTTTTTCTGACTCAATACTCTCGTATTAGCGTTGGAGAAGAGATCAAACTGGCATTTATGGTGGCTTTTGCGGATAAATTGGATTTACCGGCTTATGCCCAATTGGCTTGGCCACCGCTTAAAAAATGGATTTGTGATGACAATGGGCCCTTTATTAAACTTCCTTCAAATGAATTTCCCCCAAATATTTTGGGTTTGTCCCATCCAGAAATTATCTATGGTCTTCGGTTGAGAGAGCGCCAAGGATACTCTGCCATGTGCCGGATGCTAGGCTATGCAGACAGAAATACCGCTCAAGTCCAGGAACAAAGAAACTATCCTGCTAGTGATGAAAAAATCATTGGCTTTGCAGAAACTCATCCCATGGATGCCGCTTTGATGTGTGCTTCCGCTCACCCATGGCCTTTTTTACTTTTCCCAATAGCCTCCCAAGAAGGGGCCACGGTTAATCTTATCCCTCCAGATCTTTCTCTTCCTGAAGAAAAGGCACTGGCTTTGACTGCCCTGGCCCGCGCCTTGATGGCCGAGCGTGATGTTCGTGGGCGCGGAGATGAATTTTTAAGTGCCGCCATGGAAAGAAAGAAGGGTGAAATGGGCCTTGCAACCATCGATGAATTGATCCATGCCTTGGGACTTCCTGAAAAATTCAAACACCGTCTTTACACGGTGACTGATGAGGATATGGATGCTTTGGTTGCCCAGTTTGGGGTGGACCCATTTGAATTGTTTGTGCATTTCAGGCAGGGGGAACTGCATTACTTCATGGGGAGTTGTTATAATCCTAAACTTACTCCCAGATATGCCTTAACCGATACAGGTTTATCTTTAAAACTGAAAGCCATTTGGGAAAAATTAAGAAAAGATGAAACAGAGGATTATGTCAGTTTCTACAAAAATCAGGATGGATTTTTTGAAGTCAAACAAGCAGACGATGTTTTCTTGTTTTCAAAGGGGCGTCTTAATGCTGTCAGGGCCCAAACCCTAGTGGGTCTGGCGCAAAGGTCCGGAATTTTGCTTGATATGGAAGAACTTTATACCCTCGCCTGCGAGCGCTATGAGGGGTTGGTTTCATCCCATAGAAGAACCATTGACTTCTCTCTTTCCCCAGAATGGACTTTGGACAGGGTTTCCGGTATTGACTGGAATTTTATTGGAAATGAATTTGTTGCAAAGGATTTTGCACGTGTGGAAGCCGCCTGGGTAGCACTTCAGCACCCGGTGATTCAAACTAAAAATCCAAAATTGAAATGGCCTGCTCTCATTAAAAAAGGTGTTCCGGTTGAATTGGTGCCGGCAATAGCCCATGCCGTTTTTGAAAATGCCCATGGAAGTATGTTTGAGGGCTTGAGTTTTCAAGATATTCAGAAAATCCTTTACTTAAAAGTGCGTCTGCCTTTCTTTGAAAAATTCAAGGATAAGTTTGAAAGTTTAACCTCTTCAAAATCGTGGTTTGATCTTAAAGGCAGGGCCGATGCCAACGGCATTTCTTTGGATGAGGCCATTGTGCGAGAATATGGAGCTTACCAATTTCTTGATCGCCTTAAAGCTTGGTGGGCGGGGTTACCATCTCCTCTTTGTTTATCCAACGAAAAGGTGGCCGATTATATCGGAATTACTCCCAATACATGGCATAAGTTGATTTCCGGAGGAATCCCTTATCCCGATCACGTCCTTCTTTTAAAATTGGCCAGAGCCATGAACCTAGACCCAATGCTCTTGGCCTACTGGCTCAATAGGGAACATTTGCCACAGATTGATCCTTTATGGACGCGGTGTGATCGCGGCGAAATTTATCTTTCATCAGAAAAACAAGTTCGTCTTGTCAATAAAATTGGCAGCCATTTTCCAATATGCCATCCTCAAAATCCTGCTGCCCTTGTAATAGCCAGAGTGTTTAATCCGGCAGTAGGTTCCTATGATGTTAAACAGAAAGTTTTTGTTTCGGAAGATGGGTTACTTACCTGCCCCTTGGAACGCCTTATTGATTTTCTGGAAGGAAAGGCCCCTCCGAAAAAGGCTACCCTGACGCTTGTAAGCCATCTTTTTAACATACCCTTAAATGATCTTTATGATTATGTTCTTAAAGACCAATTCCCAAAAGTGGTTTCCTTGCTGGAGAGTGCTGGGCTTTCTGAATTAAAGTTTTTCATTGATCCTGTTGCTGATACATCTTGGTTAGCGGCCCTTGGAGATAATCCCGAGGATATTCATACATTGGGCATACGGATGAGACTCGCCAGGCGGTATGTGCAGACACAGCCTGAAATGCAGCAGGTAGATCAAAGCGCTGATTGGACGATTTATTATGATTTTGAGCGGCCACTCTCCAGGAAAGGAAAAGCCGAGATTCAAATTAGACGTTTGGTGGAATGGGATGCCAAGATTAATCAACATATTCCCCCGAGAACGCGGCTGGATCTTGGTTTGGCTATGCAATGGTTTGGTAGAGAACATCCCGAAGCCTTTGAGGGAAAGAGTTTTGATAGCCCCATTGTTTATTGGGCATGGATTGATTTTTTAAAATCTTTGGAGGCGCATCTAGATCTTGCCGAAGGAGATTTGGTGATGCGATGGGAAAAGGCCACTTCTCAAAGCGAGGCCATTAGGCATTTTTCTTATCAAGGGGCTTTGAATTTTTTCAAAGAGCAAGGGCTTTGGGTTATCACCAAAAATTTTAAGGAAGTTGAAGGACGGGCTTCGCTTAGGGATGCCCGATTGGCTTTTGATATTTTAGGCATTCATCAACCTGATCCCGATCCGGACTCTGATCATTTTCAAACCAAGGGGCTTACTCTTACTCAAGGTAAGAGAAGAAGGGTTCAGGGAACGAGCAGGCACCGTGGGGAAAAAGCGCTTTTACCAGAAAATAAAGAATTACCTCTTCAAGTTTCTGCGGAAACCACTCCCGTTTCATTAGGTGTGTCATCAGATGATCCTGTGCCCGCAAAAATGCCATTACGGAGTGCTAGGCCAGGAAGAAAAACAGGACCATCCACATGGCATAGCCTCATGGCATTGCGTAATAGGGCTGTACCCTTCCATGGATTTTCAAAAAGCCCCCTGCGATTTGCGCGGTAATTAAAAAAGGCTGATTAATTCCTTTGAGATTTTCATTAAATGTCACCAAAATGTTGACAATTGTCATCAAAACTATGACAATTGGCCATGGACTTGAAATTTCTCATTCCTTCTAAAGTACGTCGGGCGGTGCTTAAATATTTTATTGATAATCCCAAAGCCCAGGTGGGTGTGCGCGAGCTTGCGCGCGAGATCAAGATATCCCCGCAGCAGACCTATCGCGAACTCATCAACATGGAAAATTGGGGGTTCTTGTTTTCATCCAAAAGGGCCAATCAAAGGGCCTATCGGTTAAATGGGCGGTTTCCGTTGTATTTAAGCCTTCAAAAATTACTATCCGATATCGATCAGGCCAATGAACAAACTTATAACATCAACCGTGTCTTTAAATGGAAGCAACTTTCCAAAGAATATGACCGGATTCCTATCCCAAAAGAGATGATCTTGGGTTTAACATCTAAAAGGTTACAGCCACGCGCCTTTGATGAAGAAAAGATAATGAAAAAGAAAGGCTTGCTATGAGCGATCAGGAATTACTCAAAATTTCAAAAATGCCGGTCGAAGTTCAACAGTTGGCTCTTGGAGGTTATTTGTCCAGACTTTTTGATAGCGACAATGTTTTGCTTACAGTTGTAGGGGGCGCTGCTGTTCAATATTATACGAAGGCAGAATATACGACGAAGGATCTCGATGCCATTTTGGTGGGAGATACAACGACAATCATTGAAAGAGTGATGGGGAGTATAGGTTTTAAAAGAACCAGTACTTATCGGCATTTCGAACATCCTCTTTTCCCTTTTGTCGTCGAATTTCCACCGTCGCCCATTGAAGTGGGTAATCGTCACATTGGAGATGTTAATATTGTCGAATTTGAAGGCTATCGGGTACGAGTTATACGAATTGAAGACATCATCATGGATCGTATTATTGCCGGTGTTGAGTGGGGGCAGAAGTCTCGTTTGGAACAAGCACGCCTCTTGTGGCTTAAAAACCAAAAATTTATCGATTTGAAATATCTGAAACATTTTGCAAAATCGGAAGGCTACGAAAAAGATCTTAAGCAAATCATGAAACCTCTTAAGCCCGTTAAAAAGCCCAAAAAATAAGGAGCTAAGGGTTTGTATAAAGAACTTTATCTTCAACTTTCCCTTTGTTATCCTAAATTCCTATGAAACAACGTCATTATTTATTTCTTTTTCTTATTTCTTTTTTGTTAACTGGCTGTGGGCATGAATTGAAGGGTCGGGTTTTTCTTGACCAAAACAACAACAACAAGCACGAACAAGACGAGCCGGCCTTGGCCAACATGGGATTTGCCCTTACAAGAAACGATGCTGAAGTTAAAAAGGGAAAAACGGATAAGAGTGGCCGTTTCAAGTTGGATGTCGATGACAAGGATGGCACTTATTGCATTACAGTGGTTGAAGCTGATTTATTGTCGCTTGATGTGACAAGAGTGGCGTTATTCAAAAAATCCCCCTTGCATTCCCCTTTTTTAAAGGGGGAAAAATGGAAGTTTCATTTTTTAAACCAGGCTCATGCTCAAGTGGGTATACCGCGCGAAGTTAATTGTGATAATGGCGATGATGACGATGCTGATGGAAAGAAAGATTGTGATGATTCCGATTGTGCCAACGATGCCAAATGTGTGGATAACAATCCCCCCGTTGAAGATCCTGTTGATGATAAGGGGGATGATGAATCTGAAAAAGATGACAAAAAAAATGAGGATGGTGTCAGCTCGACTGAATCGGGCAAGGCCTGCGGCACTCTTTCGGGAAGTGCCTTGGAATTAAATATTCCCATCGGAGTAGACTACTCCGCCCAGCTTTCCAATTTTGATGCAACCCAAGAACGTGAAAAAAGGTTAAGTCATATCACCCTTGATTTGCATTATCCGGAATCATGCCGGGTTAAAAATATCGATTTCCCGTCTTTTATTGAGCCTGTAGATGCCGAATTAAAAGAAAAGACATTTAATCCCGATTCCCACGAGATAAGTTTGGAAACAGTCATTGCCATATTGCAGGTGCGCAATGCCTGCCGGCGCAGCAATTTTGAAACAGCCATTCATGACACCATACGCACCTGTCCCCTTGAAATAATTTTAACCAATGATGGTTCGGTGGGGGATAAACAATTTTCCTTTGCCCCCAAAGCCCTTTGTCCCGATGAAAAAGAAATCGAATTACCCAAAACCGATATCGAAGTGGATGGGCACGATGATTTTGAAGTGGCCCAATCGGCGGCGGACAATAATGGGGATGGGGCCTGGGCTCCGGGGGAAGCTGTCACAATTCAAACGCTTGTCAAAAACAATACGGCCATGGATTTTACCGATGACGATCTGGAATTGACCCTGACAACCCCTTCCCAGGTGGTGAATCAGCGTTTTGAAATGCAGGGTGGACAATGCGTTCCTCAAGCCAATTCCGGCGTATGCCGTTTTGCTTTAAGATTTGGGCAACAAATTACTGTGACAACACGTTTTAATCTTCCCAATAATATTGATCAAAATTCAAATACGTTTAGCGTCGGTGCCAAACTAGAAGTAAAAGCCAAGGGTGAAACGGTTCCCTTTGAAGCGAGCCCCGTGGTAATTACAGTTCCAGTAGGAAATCAATAGCTTCTCAAATCTCTTCCATACCTCCTGTTTCCCCCGAGGGAACATTTTTAAGCTTTGGTGGCAGGTAATAGGTCAAAAAGACCTGTTTAAAGTGATAAAAGTGTCTTGTCTTTTGACGGTTTGTGGATGTTAATTTTCTAAACCAGCAAAAAGGATCATATAAACATAATAAAATTAAGTATTTATTAACAAATTAGAATTTATGAACTGGCCTTTCCTTTGCAGATTTCATTTTATCTATATGAAGTTGATTTTCTCCCATTTAAGTTTGGTTTTGTTTTTATTTCTTGCCCATTGTGGAGGGGGGGGAGGTGCGGGCTCATCTCCGGTCCCCGGCGATGATTTTGATGTTGATACCGTCCTTAATGCTTCTGATAATTGTCTCGATGTGGCCAATCCAGACCAAAAAGATAAGGATGGGGATGGTATAGGGGATGAGTGTGACAATGATTTGGATGGGGACACTGTTTCCAATGATGTTGATAACTGTCAACAGACTCCTAACCCAAACCAAGAAGATGCCAATGGGGATGGTCAGGGGGATGCCTGTGAACATGCGCCCATTTTTGGAGGTCACAGACCACCGCTTGGTAACCCCGCCCGAGCAAACCCCAATCAAAGGGGTAATCCTAATTTCAATCCCAATCCCAATCCAGGAGCCAATCCAGAACCAGCAAATCCTGTCCCCTATTTTGATGCCCTGGTTGCGGCTGAAAAACGCGATCTCTATCGGGAAAAATATCGTCCCGTTTTTACAAGTGATAAACTTTTATCAACGATGAAGCTAGATGGGATCACACCCTTTCCGGATTGGGATGAAGCTCTGAAAAGAAAATTAATCAACACCCTTGTTTTTTATGAAGAGGTCCAAGGGGAAAGGCTTCCCCCTTTTGAAGGAAATTGTTCTCCTCAAGGGGGTGAAAACTCTTGCTATCGGGTCGACATGTTCAGGGTTCCCTATACGGTTTTCACTCCAGAATATAGGGAATATCTCCAACTAACTCAAATGGCTTGGAATCTTTATGTGGAGGCCAATCATCTTCTTCCATGGTCCATTCTTGGGTATTCCGAAGAGAGTTTGGCGCTTCTGTTTCGATTTCCAGAAAAACAATATTATGGAACCCAGCTTGACGTCACTGAAACTTTTCGGATTGTGAAAGGAACTCTTCGTGAAGCCCAAGACCATCATTTAAATCTTGTTGGGGCCACAGCCCTTGAAACCCTTCTGAATACAACCCAGTTTGTCGGTGAACGTATCAAACATATTCGCGGGACGGATCAAAATACAACAGGGCCTTCTCATCCCATCTGGCCTTACAGAGCTAGAAATGCCGAAGGAGAACCTCTTTATGATCCGCAAGGAATCCGCGTTCCCTTAAATAGACACCCCACACCCAAAGAAGTGCTCGTTTATCGTGATCCCCACCACGATTTGGTCATTCATCCTGATGCTCCTTTACAGGCTCAATATCATATCGTGAATGGATGCTGGGGGGCCTCAGCCCTTCTTAAAGATCTTTTTCATTCGATGAATCTGCCCGTGGAACTTTTGGGGGACTATCATGGTTTTGGAGGACATTCAGGCGTGCGGTTTGCCGAGATAGAGGGCCACAATTATTATTTGCATCATTTGGATAATCTTTACTACTTCCCATGGCTCTATGGTGTGCTGCAGAAAAAAGAATCCATTGCTGTCACTGAACATTGGTCTCTAGAGGGATTTTTCCCCTTTCAAAATGTGGCCCAAGGTTATTCGGTTTTTCACACCGATTTTGATCCTTTTCTCACTGCCGAAAAATTGGCTGAGTTTGGGCTTGAAGGAGAACGCTTGGCCCTTGTTCAAGGACAGTTACCGGAGGTAGTGGGAGATTTTCTTGCGTTTGACAAACGGCTTTTGGCCCTTCGTTCTTTAATCCATCCTTCAACTCAAAGTCTTTATGGACGTTGTGAAACGCCGAATCTGGCCGCCCGTTTCTTGCCCCTAAGTTCTTTAACCGATGAAGAAGAACGGGACCATATTGCTGCTCTCGATCGCATCATTGGAGAAAGGCGCCAACAAAGGCCCGCAGCTTCCTGTTTTGAGCTTTTTTATGACGAATTAAATGTCATTTATAAGGCAAAAACAGGCTTGGAACTTAATGGAGATGCCGACGGAGATGGAGTTTTGAATTACCGGGATTGTCATATCTATGCACCTGCGGTCCAAGTTTGCGAAGCCAGTTTTTATAATTCGGTTGGATTGTAAAGGGTCCGTCAAAATAAAATCTATTAAAAATAAGGTGACAAAGATCATAGCAACCAAGCTTTCTTTGGGGCGATAAACAAAGGGAAATAAAGAGATATTTATGGCCCTTATCGCAAACATTCGTTCCCTACATTCTCCTTTTTTTGGAGGGACCCACCATCCCCGTGTTTCTGTAGGATTACGTTCATGCCATCGTTTTCCACTGACAAGAAAATTCGATGCTGCTTCCCCCCATGTTTTTGCAAGACCTCATCCCACTCACCTGGGTGATAATCTGGCGATAGGAGGGGGGTTTCCTGGTTATGAGGCTGCCATTTTGCATGGAGCTTCCAGTCATAGAGGACGGAGAGATCATGTTGGAAATGGAGGGGCAGGTGGGGCTCATTTGGTTTCTGAGTTACAGTCTCTAGCAGCAAGCTCATTACTTCCACCCACTTTGGTCCGAAGCACGGATCGTACGGCTGTAGTAAGTGATGTTGTTTATCCGGGAAGGGGCCGCCATATTCTTCAGATAGGGGGATATCCCACAGCGCATGCGGCTCATTGTGTGACAAAGGCAGACCTTTATGATCGCAAAAGCCGTCCACATTATGATTATGTGGAATATCACCTGAGTCATTTTGACCGTGAATTAGTACGATTTCTTATAAGACCTGTTACCTCGGGTGGATGGGGTGTGGTTTATTTGCAAACTGACAGAACTGTGGTAGAGCGGATGGCAAGAAACTTGAAAGGGCGGAAGATGGAAGAGGTAGCCTTGTTCCCATCAACTTATAATCGCTTTCTCATTCTTTTCCGCAGCCCTGCAAAAAAGGGATTTGTACCTGCAAGACCACCCAAAGAACCTCCAAAAAAAGCAGACAAAGCATCGGGTCGTCCTTTACAAGCTGTGCAAGTGGAAAATTTTAGACCGAGTGTATTTGTAGAAATGGGTTTTCCTGCACCGCTTGTTGCCTCTGATGATACGGTTCGATATGCGGAAGTTTCAGATTTACAAAAACGCTACGTGGTTAAAATTTTAGTGGCTGGAAGCCGAGTTCATCGAATAGTCCCTGCCGGATATACCACGGCAACAATAGAGAATTTGACCGAACTATGGGGGGGAGGGGCCTTTCGTTATGCTGAATTTTATTTCTCACCCGGAGATCTTGAAGCTTTTGTAGTAAAGGTAAGTCGTCCAAAGCTTGTTACTTCCATTTGTTATGGAGGATGGGGTGTTATCTATATTCCCTCCGTTGATTCTAGGAAAGTAGGTCAGCTTTTAGCTGAATTAGAGAACAAAGGGGCGGGCAATATTTCGACTTTTACCGGTAAAAACGGTTCTGACACCATCATTCTTTTTCAGCGTGTTCAAAAAACGAAAGGGAGTAGAAATGGGGAATAATGTAACAGCATTCCCTGGAGTGGGAACGTCGCAAAATATTAACGATGCCAACCAAACTTCTTTGCCAGTTTTGGCCCCTCCTGCAGGTATGGCCCAGACAGGCGCCACGGATGCCTTTGTTGAGACTATTGCTTCCCTTGAGACATTAAGAGCGGGTTGGATGTACCTGGGTAGCGAAGGGAACATTCAGATTTTTTGTGAGAATGTTTTGAAACGCTTGCAGGCCAATCTTCTCATGAACAAGAACATGGATAACCAAAGGCCAAAAACACCCGAAGAGTGGGCAAAATTAGGTGCCGCCCTTGTTGACAATGCGGTCGTGATTCAAGCCTTGCTTAATAGTCATGAAAAAATGGCCAACATCGATGTTTTCTTTGCTCTTATAGGTTACATACCCGCTCAAGCTGAAGGGGCCAAGGTTTCCAAGGAAGCCGGAAGTATTATGGTAGAATTACCTTGGGAAGCAAAAGGTCGAACCGTAGTTAGTTCAGAAGATTTTACAGGCAATTCTTTGGTAGCATCGGGCCCTAAACAATTAATTAATTGCCCCGTTGAATTTGCCGCCGATGATCCTTTAATCGCCGGTGGGAGTAAAACCGTTGATTGCAGTTCGATGATGGGGATTAACGTCATCACAAACACCATGTCCCCCGATCAAAGATATCGAAGTATTGTGGTCAATGCATTAAATGACGAACTTCGGCCCTACGGACTTTTATCGCTTGGCGCATCTGAAGAAAGCATGACGGGTGCAGTTGATGCCATTCGTCAATTAAGGGGTAAGGAATATAGTCTTCAAGAAAAATGTGAAATTGTTGCGCGTCGCATGATTGTGGCAGAAATGGGGCGACGCTTGAGGAATTCCTTGTCAGATGCAGAAATTGAAGCTCTGGTAAACCCGATTATTGATAGGCCGGAGGATATCAAATATGTTTTAGCTCAAATATCCGCGGGTTATCTTAAAAGCGTTGGCGGCATTCGCGAGATGGTTCAATCAAGAATGGCGTTGGCTCAAGTTTCAAGAGAGAATAATCCGGGTTCGAAACCCGCTTTAAATGCCGATCTTTCTATAGATGAATTATTATTGGCAAACCATGAAGAATTGTCTGGTAAAAAACCTGCCCCAAAGGATGTTGAAACTTGCATCAACCGATTCTTATCCCGTTATGGATTTAACAATGGAGAAATGGATCATGCGCTTGTGTATGGCCGGGTTGTTGCAAAACTAGAAGATGCAAAGGTCTCCCCACGACAGCTTCGCCGGGCAGTCAGAACAGTGGTGCAGAATTATTTTGTAAGCCTTGTCAAACCAGTTTGCCCTTTCCCCCATCGCGCCCATTCCATAGCCAGCGATATGACGCGTTTCCCACTATTGGCTCGAATGATTCAAAAAAGACTGGGCCGAAAACACATGACCAGTTCTTATCAACTGAAACAATTTGTTGCGGCCTTTCACCGGCAGGTGGAAAAGGAAACCAACACGAACAGACTGGCTTCAGGCCATGGCCCATCCACATCAAATGCCGTGGCGCAAAATTAATTGCACTTTGCCTATACGCTCATCAAATCACGGAAGGCAAAAGGGAGGGCGATGATCATTCCCAAAGCATAGAGAGCCCAGAAGGAATAAATGAGAATTGTAACAATGGTCTCCCGATGATCCTTTATTTTACGGACAAAAGGACGTTCAAGATTTCCGGCCGACTCCTGCATTTTTAGAAAATACTTGAAAAAAAGATGGACCATCACGGGTACGGCCGAAAAAGCCATTATCAAAAACAGTCCAAAGGAAATGATCAGTGCAAACCCTTTGATGTTTTCCTGTATGTCTGGTTTGGTAAGGATGGGCTCGAGTATGGAGCCGACAATGGCCCAAACAATAAAAAGGCCAAGGCAGACTAAAAAGGCGATGGCAAATGGTTTGGGAGGAGGGGGCCGCATAAAAAAATTATCTACCACAAAACCTCAAGTTTAGTCCAACGATGATCCAAGGGTCATGTTCTGGGGTTTTCAGGTATGGTGAGATTGACGAGTTCCGAGTTCAGATGCCAACTGGGAGCCGACAAATCATAAAGAGCCAGGTTATTCTATTTTTGAAAGGGTCATTTCATAATCCAGGACACATCTCCCATTTGTTGTGCGTTGGCCACAGGGCTGGGTATATACATGAAATATTCTTCGCCATTTGAGGGTATTATTTTTTTTATAATTTAACCATCCTTGGGCCAAGCTCTGATCACAAAGTTTTTCATTTGTCCGTTCGTCAATGGCTTCCCCAAAATTTTCCCCTTGGAAAATTTTTCCCTCCATTTTTATATATTGTAAATCGATTGATAAATAATCGGCCGGATTTTTAGTGTGGGTTGTGAGAAATGATTTTGTTGCCAGTGTTTCTCCAAGATTCAAAGTAACTCCTGATTTCATTCCAATGTTTCGACAAGCCTCCAAACTTGAACATGGAATGACCACGCGGTCTTCTTTATCGCCACCATGGGTATAAAGGGGGGTTGGTTTTACAACATAATAAGGAGTCGATGGTTTTGCTTCTAAAAAGAATAATTTTTCCTGAGGCCCGAGACAATTTTCATATTCTGATTGTCGCTGATAAATGGAATAAGAAGCCGTGAAAGGAATGTCTTCTTTTTTTAGGCATCCTTTTTTAAGTGAAGGGACAAGAATTCCCAACGCCAACAAAAATAAAAATATCTTTCCTGTTATTTTGGATAAATTACTTTTTGGCATAGATCCCTATGGCCACTGTTTGCCAGGTTTGGCCCAGTCAAATTTGTCAAGGCTGCCGGGTTGAAAATCTTTCATGGCTTCATAGGCCAGCCATTCTTCGTCCCACTTGATTTTTTTGTATTCACCAAAATTGTAGAAGGTTTGTTTTTGTGCCGGATCAAATCCGTAATCCGGTTCACTTGCATCAGGCACGCCGTCACTATCGGTGTCTTGGGCTTGGAGTTGGGTTAAACTTTTTCCCATTTTCCAAATTTCAAACATGCCGATGTGTGCAAATTCGTGCAACACCAGCGTGGCAAAAGTATCAATGAAGGTGGTGGTGCGAAAGCCGTCACTCATAGGATGGTTACCCGGTTCTTTACGCCAGAGAAGCGGATATCGGTTGCTCATGGTGGAGTTTAGTTGGGTCAAGTCGCAGATAAAGGCTGTGCGGTGGGAATAGGCCTTGGGATCAAAAAAACCTGTGACGGATTCATTTTCCCAATAACAGAAACTATAAGGATGTCCGCCGTAGATAAGTTTGACAGTTTGTCCTTTGGGTTTTCCTGCCGGGGTTTGTTTCCAATAATAAAACCAGTTGGGATCGTGGCCTTCCGGGTTATTCTCTGCATTTGCCGGGAAGAAGACCTTGATATTTTTACTCTCTTCAACCTTGCAGGCCCCGGCTTTGAGTTTGGCCGTGACAGTTTTGTCACCGAAGGAATTATTTTTTTCGGGAAGCATTTTGTACGTGGCAGTCACATATGGTCCCCGCGCATCAAGCGGTTGCACCAGGCGCACCGAGCCCGGCACTTCGGGGAGGGTCCATTCAACATCACCCGCACGGTCTGGAGGGGATACCCGGGCCTCTAACACAAGCTTGAAGGTGGCGGGTGTGTCGGTGGAGTAAACGAATTTGCCATCATTTGTGTCGTTTAAGATTGCAAGGGCCATTTCCATGTCGGATGAACCTCCGCGCATGATGGTTCCCTTAAGTACGGGCTCATTGGGGTTGGAAGGATCAAACTTGAAAGTCATCTCATCACCTGAAACGGTTCCTGAAAAACGGTTGGTGGCCATCAACCCCACTTTGCCGCCCACCACATCCAGCTGATAATTGCCCGCTGTGGAAGTCATCATGAGCGTACGAGGCCCTTGCTGCCGGCTAAAATTGTTCATCCACATACCAAGCCCCATATCTATACGGCCGGAAGTAGGTGGGACCATGGGCTTTAGCTCCCATGGGTAGTCAATTTGCTGCTCGAATTCTTCAACAAGCCATTTGCCATTGTATCCGCTTCCACCCGAAACCTTGGACAGGGTGAGTCGTTCTGTATAAACCACGCCCATATTCGTTGTGGATCCCTGGAGTGATACTGAAAAATCAGGACAACGGGCCTTGCCCGCGATAGCTGGTAAAATCAACTTCAACAGCATTATCACCGTTAAAAAAAGAATGCCGATTTGTCGCGTCATTTTTTTCTCCAATTTTCTTGCTATGAAGTTTATGGCCCATGCAGCTATCATGAAAAGAATAGCAATACAATGTGTTGATGACTTTGGGGCAAAAGATAAAACCTGATAATTATCAGGTTGTAATTTGGTAACAAGCATTGACATCCTAATGAAAATTCCCTAAAAGTGCCGCACTTCAATTTATGCAGCATCCTTATCTTCCCATTTTGTTGGTACTGCTTCTTGGAATTCTGTTTTCAGCCTTGTTTTTAGGGCTTTCAGCCATTATTGGTCCCAAAAAAAAATCCAAAACCCCGGGCAAATTTACTCCTTACGAGTGCGGACTGAATCCGATAGGGGATGCTCGTGCACCCATCGATGTTAAATTTTCATTGGTGGCTATGGTGTTCATCCTTTTTGATATTGAAACAGTGTTTTTATATCCCTGGGCCATTCTCTATAGAAAGATGATTGCGGAAGGGCAGGGCTTGGCGATGTTTGTAGAAATGAGCGTTTTCATGGTGGTTTTAAGCTTGGGGCTTTTATACATCTGGAAAAAAGGCGCGCTCGATTGGAACGTGCGCAGGAGGGCCCATGGACGCTAAAAATTTTTTTGGAGATAATGTTTTGACCACGCGCGTGGATGATGTGGTTAATTGGGGCCGTAAGTATTCGCTTTGGCCCCTGCCCTATGGGACTGCCTGTTGTGCCATTGAATTTATGGGGACGGTTTCCAGTGCCTATGACATCGCGCGTTTTGGGGCCGAGGTTGTGCGATTTTCACCGCGTCAATCCGATCTTCTTTTGGTGATGGGCACCATCAATTACAAACAGGCGCCCGTACTTAAACGTATTTACGATCAAATGTGTGATCCCAAGTGGGTTGTGGCCGTGGGGGCCTGTGCTTCTTCAGGCGGTTTTTACAATAATTATAGTGTGGTTCAGGGCATTGATGAAATTATTCCCGTGGATGTCTATGTGCCTGGTTGTCCTCCTAGGCCTGAACAAATTTTGAATGCCGTGATAATGATACAGAACAAAATCGACAAGCGTCAGGCATTGGCTTGATCCTTCGACTCAAACTCGGCCCCTTGGGGCCGAAATAAAGAACTCGGGGGCAAACCCCCGAGTTTTTCATTATGGCTCTTATTGAAACGATCAAAAATAAATTCTCCCAAAGTGTTGCTCAAGAGGTTGCCCATGATGGCATGCTCACGATTGTCGTGGAAAAATCATCCTTGTTTGAAGTGATGAAGTTCCTAAAGGAGAATGACGAAATCCCTTTTAACCAGCTTCTGGACTTGTGCGGTGTTGATTACATCGGAAGAGAACCGCGTTTTGAAGTGGTTTATCATTTATATTCCCTGAAAAAATTGGCCCGCATTCGTGTGAAGGTAAAAGTTTCAGAAAAAGAACCGGCAGTGCATTCAGTAAACGCTCTTTGGGGTGCTGCAAACTGGTTTGAACGGGAAGCCTATGACATGTTTGGCATTACCTTTGAAAATCATCCCAATTTGAAAAGGCTTCTGATGTGGGAAGCGTTTGTGGGCTATCCGCTGCGCAAGGATTATCCCCTGGAAAAAAGACAACCCATACCGGAACTGACGGATATTGTGTGATGGTAGGGGCGACGATACTGTACGGGCGTATTGTGCCAAAGGCATCCCGTCGCGGGACAATACGTCCAAAAAATATGGCAGTAACCAAACAAGATTTTGAAACCCCAACCATGACCCTTAATATCGGGCCATCGCATCCGGCCATGCATGGGGCGTTGCGCACGCAGGTTGAATTGGATGGTGAAGTGATTGTGCATGCGGCCAGCGAAATGGGGTACCTGCATCGCTGTTTTGAAAAGCATAGTGAGCATTCCACATACCAACAGGTGATTCCCTATACCGATCGCCTCAATTATTGTTCCGCCCTGATGAACAATGTGGGGTATTGCAAAGCTGTCGAAAAACTTCTGCAGTTAAAAATTCCTGACAGGGCCATATTTATCCGTGTGATCATGTGCGAGCTTTCGCGCATCATGGATCATTTTGTCTGCATTGGAACCAATCTTGTGGACATTGGGGCCCTGACCAATTTCTGGTTCTTTTTTAACATGCGCGAAAAAATCTATACGCTCATTGAAAAGGTGGCAGGGGCTCGTTTGACCTATGCTTACACGCGCATTGGCGGGTTGGCTCGCGATGTTTACCCTACTTTTTTTGATGAGTTAAAAGTGGTCCTTAAAGAAGTGGAAGTGGCAGTCAAAGATGTGATGGGGCTTATCCAGAATAACCGTATTTTGGTCGATCGTACCGTGGACATAGGGCGTGTGTCAGCAAGCCAGGCCATCGATTGGGGTTTTACCGGGCCCTGTCTGCGGGCAAGTGGTGTGGCCCATGATTTACGAAAAGCAGAACCTTATTACTATTATAATGAGTTTGATTTTGACGTACCTATTGCCGAGAACGGGGACACCTACGACCGTATCATGGTGCGCATTGAAGAAATTTATCAGAGTGCCCGTATTGTAAGCCAGGCCATGGCCAAAATTCCGGGGGGGCCGGTGATGAGTGATGATGCCCGCGTGGCCCTGCCTTCCAAAGAAGAGGTTTACGGTAGTATTGAGGGTTTGATGAACCATTTTAAGTTGATCATGCATGGCATTCTTCCCCCACGTGGCGAAGTTTATGACGCGACTGAAGCGGCCAATGGGGAACTTGGTTTTTATATTATCAGTGATGGGTCGATGTCCCCTTACCGTATTAAGGTGCGTCCTCCCTGCTTTCCTTTGTTTGCGGCCTTTGAGGAAATCATTAAAGGGGAAATGATTGCCGATGCCGTGGCTATTATCGGCACCCTGAATATTGTGGCGGGGGAGTTGGATAGATAATGGCAGGATCGGTCCTTCGACTTCGCTCAGGAACCGAAAGAGTGGTCACCCAGGAACCGAAAGAGTGGTCACCGAGCGGAGTCGAGGTGATATAATTTTTTATATGCCTTTTATTTTTACTGAACAGAACAAGAAGAAATTTGCCGAGATTTTGGCTTGCTATCCCAATAAAAAAGCGGCGTTGCTGCCTATTTTGTGGCTGGTGCAGGAACAGGAAGGCGTTATTTCCAAAGAAGCCATGGAGGCAGTGGCCGGCCTTCTGGATATCTCGCCGGTGCATGTGTATAGCGTGGTGACTTTTTACACCATGTTCCACCAAAAACCGGTGGGGAAATATCATCTTCAGGTTTGCCGGACGCTTTCGTGTGCCTTGGTGGGCTCGGAAAATATCCTGGACCATCTCAAGCAAAAATTAAGAATCGAGGAAGGTCAAACGACCAAGGATGGAAAGTTTTCATTGTGCACGGTGGAATGTCTGGCCAGTTGTGGCACAGGCCCGGCCATGATGATTAACGAAAAATATCACGAAAGCCTTAATCCCAAAAAGGTGGATGAGATTTTGGCAACATTAAAATGACCCTTGTTCTTACAAACAGAAGAAATATTGCTGATTCCCATACACTGGCCGTGTATGAACGTACGGGTGGATATGGCTTAATAGAAAAACTTTTTTCAATGACACCGGCCCAGGTGATCGACGAGGTGAAAGCTTCCGGGTTGCGGGGGCGCGGAGGAGCCGGTTTTGGCGCGGGGCTTAAATGGAGTTTTGTCCCCAAAAACGATAAACCCAAATATTTGTGCGTCAATGGTGATGAATCTGAACCAGGCACTTTTAAAGACAGGCTTCTGTTGGAAACCGATCCCCATCAACTCATCGAAGGGGTCATCATTGCCTGCTATGCCATTGGGAGCCATGCTTGTTACATTTATCTTCGCGGAGAATTTGATCTGCCCTATCGTCGTATGCGCGATGCGGTCAAGGAAGCCTATGCCAAGGGTTATTTGGGGAAAAATATTTTTGGAAAGGGTTATGCCTTGGATGTCACGGTGCATCGTGGAGCCGGGGCTTATATTTGCGGGGAAGAAACAGCCCTTCTGGAATCGCTTGAGGGGAACAAGGGGCAACCCCGCATCAAGCCACCATTTCCTGCCGAAGTGGGTTTGTTTGGATGCCCCACGGTTATTAACAATGTCGAAACCCTATCGGCTGTTCCTTTCATCCTTCAGTTTGGAGCCGCCGGTTATCGCCGGTTGGGAACTGAAAAATCACCCGGGACAAAATTATTTTCAGTGTCCGGGCATGTGGTCAAGCCTGGTGTTTATGAAGTTCCCCTGGGATATCCCCTAAAAGACCTCATTTACAAGGACTGCGGGGGCATCCTTAACGGAAAAAAAATGAAAGCCGTGATTCCGGGAGGTTCCTCGGTTCCCATTCTTAACGCCCAGGATGTTGAAACAGTTAACCTCGATTACGAATCGGTCGTGGCTCATGGTTCCATGCTTGGTTCCGGCGGAGCCATTGTCATGGATGAAGATGTTGATCTGGTTTGGGCGTTAAAAAATCTGGCCCGTTTTTATGCCCATGAATCGTGCGGTCAGTGTACGCCGTGTCGTGAGGGAACAGGCTGGATCGACAAGATTTTGGAACGTGTTTTAAGGGAAGGGGCGGATAAAGAGGATTATGCCTTGCTTAATGAAATTGGCGACAACATGGCCGGAAAAACAATTTGTGTGCTGGCCGATTCTATTGCAATGCCGATTAATAGTTATATGAAAAAATTCCCCGAGGAATTCAAAAAACACCTTAAGGAGAATTTTCAACGCAGTGCCCCGAAGGTGAGGATTTTGTAATGGCATCCATTAAATTAACAATCGATGGAAAAGAAATCGCCGCCGAGACCGGCGAAACGATCATACAAGCGGCCGAGAAGGTGGGGATTAATATTCCGCATTATTGCTACCATCCGGGTTTGTCCATCGATGGTAACTGCCGCATGTGTTTGGTGGAAGTTGAAAAAGCCCCCAAACCCATGATCGCTTGCAGTACGCGTGTGGCCGAAGGCATGGTGGTCAAGACCCAGACTGAAAAAGTGGTCAAGATGCGCCGTTCGGTCATGGAATTTTTGCTGATCAACCATCCCCTTGATTGCCCCACCTGTGATCAGGCCGGTGAATGCCGCCTGCAAGATTACTACATGCAGTACGACGAAATTCCTTCCCGATTCAAGGAAGAAAAGATTCATAAAAATAAAATGATCAATCTTGGGGCGAATGTCATGCTGGACCAAGAGCGTTGTGTGGCTTGTACCCGTTGCATTCGTACATGTCAGGAAGTGGCGGGCGTTGATGAGCTGGCTTTGGCCAATCGGGGGGATCATGTCACGATCACCACTTTTCCAGGCAAGGAGCTTTCAAACCCGTATGCAGGCAATGTGGTGGATGTTTGTCCCGTGGGGGCTTTAACCAACAAGAAATTCCGTTTCAAAAAACGTGTATGGTTTTTAAAATCAACCCCGTCAGTGTGCACCGGATGCTCGCGTGGTTGCAATGTCTGGATTGACCATGCGGATTCGGTTGTTTATCGGCTACGCCCCCGTTTTAATCCGGATGTGAACAAATACTGGATGTGCGATGAAGGCCGTTATGGTTTTGAATTCATCAATCAAAAAAGAATTTTAAGGCCCTTGCTTGTGACGGAAGGGGAATCCCAGGAAATCTCGTATGAACAGGCCTTAACTGAAGTGATTGATCTTCTTAAGGGTGTCAATACAGCCCAGATCGCTGTTGTGGCCCATGCGGGCCAAACAGCCGAAAACCTGAAATCTTTCCATGAATTTGCCGTGAAGGTCTTAAAAACAGACAAACTTTATTACAGCAAAAATGAGGTAGATCATCCCACGCAGGATTCTATTTTGATAACACCGGATAAAAATGCGAACCAGGCGGAGATAAATCGTTTGGGATTTAAGCCAGTCACAGAGCTTGCGGAGGCAAAGGGCATCCTGGTTTTAAACAATCTTTCCAGAAAGGATTTGGCTCATTTGATGGGAAAGAAAATTCCTCTATTAGCTTTATGGGCTTCCAATGAATCCGATGTTGTTTCCAAGACCCGCGTGGTATTACCCGTTCCCACGTTTGCCGAACAAGGGGGAAATTTTACCAATGTGGATGGGCGTGTTCAGGAAATAACCAAAGCTTTTGAACCTAAAGGAGAGTCAAGATTGTTGAGAGACTCGCTTGTTGTTTTGCAGCACATGTTGGCTAGTAACTAGTGACTAAAAAAAGATGCTTACGATCATTCTCAAAATTCTGATACCGTTTCTTATTATCTTTAACATTATTCCTCTTCTCATTTGGCTGGAACGAAAAGGTTGTGCCTATATTCAAGATCGCCCTGGTCCCAATCGCGCTTCCATTTTTGGATTGCGCTTGGGTGGCGTGCTCCATGCCTTGGCAGATGTGGTCAAGCTGATGACCAAGGAAGACATTACACCCACTCATGTAAGCCGACCTTACTATACCATGGCTCCTTTCATGGCCCTGACGGTCGCCTGCATCACATTTGCCGTCATTCCTTTTGGGGAACCCTTGGTCATTGATGGGGCTCCTTTTTATTTGCAAGCAGCTCATTTGGATGTGGGTATTCTTTATATTTTGGCGATGAGCTCTTTGGGAGTTTTTGGAGTGATGCTGGCAGGTTGGTCGGCCAATAATAAATATGCCCTTTTGGGTGGGCTTCGTTCATCGGCTCAAATGTGTAGTTATGAAATATCGATGGGGTTGGCTCTTCTTTCAGTGGTTTTGATGGGGGGGTCCCTTGATTTGAATATTTTATCCTTGAACCAGACCGCAAATCCCTTGTATTGGAATTTTATCCGCATGCCGCTAGCCTGTCTTATCTTTGTGACAGCCGCTTTTGCCGAGACAAATCGTTTGCCCTTTGATTTGCCGGAAGGTGAATCCGAAATTGTAGGGTACCATGTTGAATATAGCTCCATGAAGTTTGCCATGTTTTTTATGGCCGAATATGCGCACATGATCATCGCCTCCGCCTTGATTGTCCTTTTATTTTTTGGGGGATGGCAGGTTCCTTTTCTGCCCACTTCTTTATTAAGAGAAAATGCCGAGATGGGTCTCTTTATCCTAATCATGGGAAATGGAATTCTCTTCATGCTTTTGGGCCTGTTTTTGGTGAGCAAATTCAAAAAAGGAAAATACGGCGACCGGCGCGATTTTGAAGTGTTGGTATTGGGTGTTCCCTTAAGCATTGTGGGCTTGGGATTGGCGCTTTTGGCTTTGTTACATGGAGCCTTTGATTTGGGCGCTTTGGGGAGCCAGATTTTTGCAGCTTTTGTGCAGTTTAGTGTTTTTTTGGGAAAGGTTTTGTTTTGTTGCTGGTTTTTTATTTGGGTGCGGTGGACATTGCCGCGGTTTCGGTATGATCAGGTGATGCACTTGGGTTGGAAAATCATGGTGCCCCTGGGTATGGTGAACCTTTTGGTTTACAGCGTTGCTTTATTATGGGTGTAGGGGCGATCTTCATGATCGTCCTTAATTAATATGGGTGAACAATTTTTCTTTTACATTTTTGCAGCCATCACTGTTGTGGCCATCCTTTTGATGATCATAAACAATAACCCCATTGCTTCGGCCATGTGCTTGGTGTTTGCCTTTTTTGCATTGTCGGCCCTTTATGTTTTGCTTCATGCCCCCTTTGTGGCCATCATGCAGGTGTTGGTTTATGCCGGGGCCATCATGGTTTTGTTTGTGTTTGTCATCATGATGTTAAGGCTTCGTCCTGAAGATTTGGTTGTGGATCGTTGGAATGCCAAAAATCTTCTTTTGGGTGGCATTGGTGTCTTCTTTGTCGTCGTGGTGATTCAGGTCTTAAGACACATTCCTCTTTTGGCTTTTCAACCGGTTGATCCTCATTTTGGTTCGCCCGAGGAAGTAGGGCGTCTTATTTTCGGAAAATACATGATTCCCTTTGAGCTTATTTCGGTGACCTTGCTTGTGGCTCTTGTGGGTGTGGTGGTTTTGGGGAAGAAAGAAAAATCATGATCACACTTTATCATTATCTTGCACTCTCTGCTGTTTTGTTTGGCTTGGGCCTTGTGGGGCTGATGATCCGTCGCAATCTTTTGATCATTCTTATGTGCATTGAAGTATTGCTTAATTCGGCCAACCTGGCCTTTGTGGCTTTTGCCCGTTACTACGGCCAAATGGATGCTCATGTGGTCACGTTTTTTGTCATGGCCGTGGCGGCTGCCGAAGCGGCTGTCGGTTTGGGAATTTTGCTTGTTTTGTATCGTCATCGCCAGACAGTCAATGCCGCCGACTGGAAGGTGATGGGGGGGTAGGGGAGAATTGCGGAATGCGGATTGCGGAAGGGTGCAATGGCAAGCTCTACATTCGAGGCGTTAATAAAAATCTTGCTGATATTGTCATTATGATTTCATTTTCGAACACATACCTTTACCTTATTCCCGCGTTCCCGCTTTTGGGATTTGTGGTGAATGCCCTTTTGTCCATGGGGGCAGCCCGTCGTGGCAAAGGTTTTCCCGAAATTATTTCTTCGGTTGTTGCTTGTGCCATGCCCACTTTGTCTTTCGGGATTGCGCTCTGGGCCTTCTGTATTTTAAAAGGTCTTCCGGAAAATGGAGTTCTTCAACCAGAGCCTTTGTTTTCCTGGATTTCAACATCCCTGATTCAAATTCCTTTTTCTTTTGTCTTTGATCATCTCTCGGCCGTGATGGTTCTTGTGGTGACGGGGGTTGGTTCGCTCATTCATTATTATTCAGTGGGCTACATGAAGGGAGATGTGTCTTATTCCCGTTATCTGGCCTATTTGAATTTGTTCTTGTTCTTCATGCTGCTTTTGGTGTTGGGAGATAATTTATTGGTTCTGTTTGTTGGGTGGGAAGGTGTGGGGTTGTGTTCCTACTTTTTAATCGGATTTTGGTTTACGGATGCCGAAAAAGCCAAGGCGGGCAAAAAAGCTTTTGTGGTCAACCGTATCGGCGATTTTGGTTTTTTGGTTGGCTTGTTTTATTTGGTTAAAACCTGTGTCACCCAAAATACCGGTGAAGCGCCTCTCTACCTTAGTTATTCTTTTCTCATTTCTCATCAGGAATGGTTTTTACCCATTGCCACGGTGATGACCCTTTGTTTTTTTGTGGGTGCCACCGGCAAGTCGGCGCAAATTCCCCTTTATATTTGGTTGCCCGATGCCATGGCCGGGCCCACTCCTGTTTCAGCCCTTATCCATGCAGCGACCATGGTGACAGCAGGTATTTACATGGTGGCGCGCCTCTTTTTCCTTTTTCACATGGCGCCCCTGACTCTGCATATTATTGCCCTCGTTGGTTTGGCCACGGCTGTTTTAGCCGCTCTTATTGCGATCACCCAATACGACATTAAAAAAGTGTTGGCCTATTCAACCGTGTCGCAATTGGGCTATATGTTTTTGGCCCTGGGTGTGGGGGCCCCTCAAGCGGCCTTGTTCCATGTAGTGACCCATGCTTTTTTCAAGGCCTGTTTATTCTTGGGGGCCGGCAGTGTCATCTATGCCATGCACCATGAGCAGGACATTCGAAACATGGGAGGGCTTTTCAAAAAAGTGCCCGTCACCGCTTTTGCCTTTCTGGTTTCAACCTTGGCCATTGCAGGCATTCCGCCCTTTGCCGGTTTTTTCAGCAAGGATGAAATCTTATTGAATGTTTATTTGCATGCCCCTTTGTGGATGTATGTTACAAGCCTTGTGGCGGCGGGGTTAACGGCTTTTTACATGTTCCGTCTTTTTGTATATGTGTTTTTGGGGCATGAAAGAAAAACGCACAATTCTCATGACCACCATGAGGAACATCATTCAAGTCAGGTTCCCTGGATCATGGATGCCCCTGTAGCCATTCTTGGGCTCCTTGCCATCCTCGGTGGATTTTTGGGAGTGCCGGAAGTGCTCCATGGCTCGAATCATTTTCATCACTGGCTTTCATTTTTAACAGAAGGGGTGGAAGCTCATCACGTAAGCCATTCTCTTGAACTTACTTTGATGGCAGTTTCTACGGGTTGGGCCCTTCTTTTAAGTTTAACTTCGTTAAAACTTTACTCTGCAAACTTGAATTGGACGGCTCCCTTAAAAAACAAGTTTGCTCCGCTTTATCAGCTCATGCAGAACAAGTTTTATGTCGATGAGGTTTACACGTTTTTAATTGTCAAACCTTTGTTGGGAATTTCGCGTGTTGTTTTATGGAAGGGTGCTGACCAAAAACTCATTGATGGTGTGTTGGTGCATGGATGGTCGGGGCTTTCCCAGTTTGGGGCTCAAGCCCTGGCTTTTTTACAAACGGGATATTTGGGGCATTACCTTGTTTTGCTTACTCTGGGAGTTGTGGTTCTTTTGGTGTGCTTATTGGGGATTTTTTAAATTATGACCTGGATTGATCAACATATTCTTACTTTGGTTACTTTTTTTCCGATGGTGGCGGCGGCCCTGATTTGTGTCCTTCCTTCCGACAAACCAAAAATCATTCACCGGATTGGTTTTGTTGCCGCTCTTTTTGAGTTCTTTCTGTCCCTTCATTTGTATTTCCACTTTGGAAACACGGGCTCTTTTGAGTTCATGGAATTAAAACCATGGGTTTCTTTTTGGAACATCCAATATCTCATGGGAATTGATGGAGTCAGTTTGTGGTTGGTGCTTTTGACGACTTTACTGACTCCCATTGCCATGGCGGCTTCCTTTACCTCTGTCAGTGAGAAGGTCAAAGGCTTTGTCGTGAGTATGCTCTTGCTTGAATGCGGCATGGTGGGCGTTTTTTGCGCCTTGGACATGTTTTTGTTCTATGTGTTTTGGGAAGTGATGCTGGTTCCCATGTATTTCCTCATTGGAATTTGGGGAGGCAAAAGACGGGTGTATGCGGCGGTGAAGTTTTTTATTTATACGATGAGCGGTTCGGTATTGATGTTGTTGGCCATTTTGTATTTGTATTTTATGGCAGGAAAAAGTTTTAGCCTTCTTGATTTGTACGAAGTAAACCTTTCTTATTCTGTTCAAATTTATCTTTTCCTGGCCTTTGCCCTGGCTTTTGCCATCAAGGTTCCGCTTTTTCCCTTCCATACGTGGTTACCCGATGCCCACGTCGAAGCCCCCACAGCCGGCAGTATTATTTTGGCAGGCGTACTTCTTAAAATGGGGACTTACGGTTTTTTCCGTTTTGCGATGCCCTTGTTTCCGCAGGCACTTTTGGTTTGTCAACCTTACTTGATTGCCCTTTCTGTGATTGGCATTGTTTATGGGGCCTTAGTGGCCATGGTGCAAACCGACATGAAAAAGCTCATTGCTTATTCCTCTGTTTCCCATTTGGGGGTGGTGATGCTGGGTGTGTTTGCCCTTGAGCCAACGGCTGTGATGGGGGGCCTCTACCAAATGCTGAATCATGGTATTTCAACAGGGATGTTGTTCTTACTAGTTGGGGTTGTTTACGAGCGAACCCATTCGCGCGACATTGCAGCTTATGGAGGCCTGGCCAAACTCATGCCCTGGTATGCCGTTTTCTTTTTGATTGCCACTTTGTCCTCGATCGGGCTTCCCACCACCAATGGTTTTGTGGGTGAGTTTTTAACCTTGGTCGGTTCATTTCAAACCCAGCCTGTTGCGGCCATTATCGGGGCTACGGGGGTCATCTTATCGGCTGTCTACATGTTGTGGCTTGTAGAACGTGTCTTTTTTGGCGAGGCGAAAACTCCCATAGGGCTGAAAATTCCTGATTTAAATTTAAGGGAAGTTCTTGTTCTTGTTCCTTTGGTTGTTTTTATTTTTTGGATGGGATTAAAGCCCAATTTCTTTTTGCAAAAAATGGAACGTCCCATTGCACAGATGTTGTTGCAGATGGAATCGAAGAACCCGGAGGTGGGTTTTAAATAAAGGGTGGGGGCAAAAAGCTTTCATTCCGTGTGAAAACGTATGCAATTATTTCATTCATTATGGATTGCCGGATTACCGGTGTGGATTTTAAGCTTTGGTGCGCTTGTGTGCATGGTGTTGGATGCCATTCTTCCCAAAGACAAGATCAGATTCATTCATGGGGCTAGTTGGGCAAGCCTTCTTTTGGCTATTTATTTTGCCTTTAAACAGTGGGGAATGCCGGTTCCCAATGGTACCGATCTTTTCCTTGCAGATTTGCTCACCCAGTTTTTTGTCATTCTTCTTTTATTTATTGGGTTGTTCAGCCTTTTTAATCTAAGCGGCTATCTTAAACTGATGAATCATTCCCAAGGGGCGATGTTTTCTGGTTCCATTGTGGCCCTTGTTTTGTTTGCTTTGGTGGGAATGATTTTCATGTTCGCCTCCGACCATCTTATGGTTAACTTCATTGGGCTGGAAACAATGTCGCTGGCCATTTATATCCTGGTGGGATCTAACCGTGGAGATGTTCGTTCCAATGAGGCGGCCATTAAATATTTTGTACTGGGTAGTGTTGCTTCGGCTTTTTTACTTTATGGAATTGCCCTTTTTTATGGAGCCTTTGGGACCATGCAACTCTCAGAAGCCATGAATGTGTCAAACCCCGTATCCCAGGTCTGGCTTACAAGAGCGTCTTTTGTACTCATTTTGGTTGGTTTTGTTTTCAAACTGGGGTTGTTTCCCTTTCATTTTTGGGTTCCCGATGTTTACGAGGGCTCTCCCACGCCCATCACGGGTTTTATGGCTACGGGGGTGAAAATTTCCGTATTTGCCCTGTTTCTCCGTTTGATTGCCACGCTTCATTTTTTCCCCACAGAGATGGCCATGCTTGTCTTAAAGATCATGGTGATCATGACCCTGCTTGTAGGAAATTTGGTCGCCATGCTCCAGACTAATTTGAAGCGAATGCTGGCTTATTCATCGATTGCTCATGCGGGTTATTTGTTGTTGGGCGTTGTGGCCGGCCTTGACCATGGGGTGCTTGCCCCTGATGTGGCCTCGGGTCTTGTCTATTATCTTTTATCCTATGCAGTGACTAGTTTGGGAGCCTTTGCCGTACTTTCCCTTATGGTGAAAGAAGGCCGTGAAGCCGTTAATTTTAATGATTTGGCGGGGCTTGGTTTTTCAAGTCCTGTTTTGGCGCTTTTGTTTTCTCTTTTCCTGTTTTCCCTTTTGGGCATTCCACCGACAGTCGGTTTTTTTGCAAAATATGGTTTGTTTAGCTACGCCATCGAACATGGTCATTTTTGGTTGGCTGTTGTAGGTATTTTGACTTCTGTGGCATCGGCTTATTATTATTTAAAGCCCATTGTAGTGATGTATTTTGGAAAAACCGAAGATTCAAAAGCGGTGTCGGAAATCCCGTTGCCCGTCATTCTGACGCTGGCTTTTTGTTTGGTGGCCGTACTCTATTTGGGTCTTGCTCCCGATTCTTATCTGAACATGGCTTCTTTGGCCGTGGGGTTTCAAAAATAAACTGGAAAATCCGGTTGTCTCATTTTGAGAATTATTATTTCGATATTCCTTTTTTTAAGGTTGGTCTTTTAAATCATCATTCATTACAATGGATTACGTTTTAAGCGATGGCATGTGTTTTGCTTTTTACTTGAATCCATGGGGACTAAGTTTATGAAAAATATAAAATCTTTGGCCTTTGTGTGTTTTTTGGGCGCTATTCTCGTTGCTTGCGGAGGGGGTGGGTCCACAGGCGAAAATAATCAAATAAAGGAAGATGGGGCGGCTGCACGGGCAGATTCTTTAACTGTGGGAAATCTTGTTTTTGACCCTTCTTCTTATTCAAAGTACATCAAGGTAAGTCACGATAAACGATTGATCATCTTGGCCTATGGTTTTTTTCCTCAAGGAACAAAAATTGATAATGACAACCATCGTTTAGTGTTTCCTTGTTTTGAACAAGGGTCCCAGGATCCGGAAGTCAATATTCAGCTCAATGTTCCTCCCGAAGGCGCTTGCAATAATCCTTATCTGTTTGATGTGAGTGCCGAAGGGGAAAGCTTAAATGTGAATGGCGTTATTTTACCCTTCAAGGAAGATGGGGCCAATGACCACTTTGCTGCTGATTTCAATATTATCCTGACCTCGGATGCCGTAAAAAACAGTATCACGGGAGAAGTTATTTCTTCCGAAGAAGGCACTTTGCTTTCCTTCCACGAAAAAACGCGATAGTTACCTTGTATTCTATACAATCAAGACAGAATTGATTTAATGCAAAATAAATTTGAAGCTATTTTTACGGGGCTTAATAATTTTATCCAAGAAAGAAATCAGGAAGCTCCTGAGTTGGGAGTCCCGCTTTTGCCCAAGCAAAGTATTAAAATTATAGGTCAAATGGTACTCGTTTTGGCTGACTTGCCTTTCCCGGTGGAAAGGACCCTGGGGCTGGATGTAATTTCTCCGTTAAATCCTTTTGTACAAAAACAAGTTTCAGATTTGCTTATAAAAGAAGGGATGCACCTTGAAGCAGATGGGCACCTTGTTTGGATGCCAATAAATACTTCTTATAAAAAAATATTTGATTCCCTTTTAGTAGAAGTGTTGGTTGCTGATGTCGAATCGGTTCTGGCCTCAAAGTATAAATTTAAAAGACCCAAAGACCAGAAGTTGATCCAAACATTTTTTAATTATTTTCCTGAAAAGGTAGCGCTTATTAAAAAGAAGGTCGAATGGAATTGATCCCCTACGCTCGTTGGCTTCGGGGACGCGCCTTGCTGGGTCAAAACCCCGTGGCTTGCCACGGAATCTTGGGTCCAGGGCTTGCCCTGGGGTTCATACCATTGATGATTGTATGCGCTAAAAAATCAGCGTAATTCTTTCACGGCTTTTTCAATACGATCCAAACCTTTTTCGATGTTGGTTTGTGATGTAGCGTAAGACAGCCGTATGTATCCTTCAGCTCCAAAACCTTCGCCAGATACAACAGCGACAAGATGTTTGTCCAAAAGGTAATTGGAAAAATCAGCTGAATTGGAAATGATTTTCCCGTCAGGTGTTTTACGACCAAAAAGGCGGGAGACATTGGGAAATACATAAAAAGCCCCTTCAGGATTTAAACAAGTCATTCCTTCAATGGCATTAAGCTTCCCGACAATATAATTTCGGCGTTTTTCAAATTCCTTGACCATGGTGGTCACCATGTCCTGGGGCCCGGTGTAGGCTTCTACGCAGGCTTTTTGGGTGATGGAACAGATATTTGAAGTGACTTGCCCCTGAATGGTGGTCATGGCGTCGATAATTTCCTTGGGCCCCGCGGCAAATCCCATGCGCCAGCCCGTCATCGAGTAAACTTTGGAAGCTCCGTTTACCACAAGGGTCAGGTTTTTAATTTTTTCGTTAAAGCTGGCAATGCTTACGTGTTTGAAATGACCGTAAATGACCTTTTCATAAATCTCATCTGAAATACACCATACATGATGTTTAACCAAAATGGCTGCCAAAGCTTCGAGCTCTTTTTCGGAATAGGCCGCTCCTGTTGGGTTGGAAGGAGAGTTTAGTATAAAGGCTTTTGTTTTGGGCGTAACGGCTTTTTCCAGTTGCGACGGGGTAATTTTAAAACCCATTTTGTCGGTGGTTTCTAAAATAACGGGTACCGCATCATTAAGTAAAACCTGATCCGGGTAGCTTACCCAGTAAGGGGCTGGAATAATCACTTCATCGCCCGGATCAAAAAGTGCCTGCGCGATGTTATAGAGTGAATGTTTGCCACCGTTTGAAACTATGATTTGATCGCGTGTGTAAGTCAGATGATTGTCTTTTTTAAGTTTGGCAATGAGGGCGTCTTTAAGTTCGTTAATGCCACCCACTCCTGTGTACTTGGTAAACCCCTGTTTAATTGCATTGATGCCAGCCTGTTTAATGTTTTCAGGTGTGTCAAAATCGGGTTCGCCTGCCCCAAAGCCAATGACATCAAGCCCCTGGGCTCTCAGGCTTTGGGCTTTGGCCGTAATGACCATGGTAGGTGAGGGTTTGATTTTGGATAAACGTTTGGCAAGTTGCATATTAGATTTTGATTTTTTCTCTTATTTTTTTCTCCACATGGGGGTGAATCATGCTTTTTCCTGACCCACCAAAGGAAATCACTTCCTTAATGATGGAAGAACTGATGTGCGAGTAGCGGCCTTCAGTCATCATGAAAATGGTTTCAAGCTTGGGGTTTAAAATGCGGTTGGCCAGTGACATTTGAAGCTCGTATTCGTAGTCGGAAACAGTACGGATTCCACGTAAAATCGTTCCAATTTTTTTCTTCTGGCAATAATTAACAAGGAGCCCTTCAAAGGAATCGATGGTCACATTTTTATGTTTTTTTAAAAGCTCTTTGAGCATTTCGACCCTTTCCTCTGGGGAAAAAAGGGTCTTTTTTGAACGGTTAATAGCCACCGCAACAACAATATGGTCAAAAACGCGCAAACCACGTTCAATGATATTGATATGACCATCGGTAGGTGGATCAAACGAACCGGGGCAGAGGGCCATGTTATCCCCTCCGCTCGTTGGCTTCGGGGACGCGCCTTGCCGGATCAAAACCCCGTCCGGCCTTAGGCGGACGGAATCTTGGGTCCAGTGCTTGCCCTGGGGTTTATACCGTTGATTTTTCATTTATGTCCTTTGTCTGCAGATAAGTCACCCAGGTTTGGCCATATTTTCGGTGATCCGTTTGCTTAAAACCCGGGTGTTCGGGGATTTCCCGAGGGGAGTGTTCTATAATGACCAAGCTTTGAGCGTCAACGAGTTTGTTTCTTAAAACTCCTTCAAGGGCGGGGAAAATAAGCCCCTTGTCATAAGGGGGATCAATAAAGACAAGATCAAACCGGGGATGCTTTTTACTTATGGAAGCAAGGCAGTGGGGGAGGGTTCCTTTCCAAATAACAACATGACCTCCAAACTCACAGGCGGTTTTGTTTTTTTCCAAAAGTTTGAGGGCTTCTGGCAAGGAATCAACCAGGACAATGTTTTTGGCTCCCCGGCTGGCGGCTTCTAATCCTACACTTCCGGTGCCGGCAAACAGATCCAAAACATCAAGCCCCTCAATCGAGCCCAAAATATTAAAGGTGGATCCTTTGACCTTGTCTGCAGCAGGACGAATGAGATGCGATTTGGGAGTAAAAAGACGGCGGCCTTTGGCTGTGCCGGTAATGATTCTCATTTATTTTTAGGGGGCTTGCGTCGCCCCCCTCCATCCCGCGCCGCGGGATAGAGCCTTCCCCCTCAACGCCTTCCAGGTTTGGTGAATCTCTCGGGAAGTGCTCCTGTCAAAGGGACAAGGGCTAGGCCCCGACCTTTAGGCCGGGAGAGATTCACTTTTTAAAATGAACCTTGCATGAGGCTGGCGGTTATTCCCAGGGCAAAAATAAGGATATAAACAATGGTGCCCAATAAAGAAAGAGCTGTTCCCACAATGCCCAAAATCATGCCGATCTTGGCCAAAGTTTTGTTTGATTCTGAAAGTTGGCCCTGGTCAAAAAGTTTCATGTCGGCGCGTCCAAGGAAAATAGCGGGGATGCCGGCAAAGAATCCGCAGCACGTCAGTGATAGAATGCCCAAAATCAGCGCAAAAATAGCCCGGGTGCTTGTGGGGGATGCAACGGGAACGGGAGTAGTAGGAGCTGGCGTGGGTGCTACAGGAGGAGGTGTGGGAGTGCCGTTATTTTCCATGATCAGGTCCTTTCTTTGTAAAAAAAAAGACCTTAACTGAACTAGGTAGGTTTTGACAAGAACTTCTCGAACACAAAATCTGCAAGCAAGGGAATCCCTTTACAGTTGCCCCAAAACCCACTATCCAGCGGCGAATGAAATTTTTCTTTTTTCTCATTGGAATTTTTCTTTTTTGTTTATCTTTTATGACGTTTGCGAAGGAAACCAAGCTTGAGGAAGTGGTGGTGCATGGGGAAGAAGTGCAAGCCAGTGAAAAAAACGAGGTGTCGCATACGGTGATCTACGTGGATGGGTTAAAAAACCGTATAGAAACAGTCAGTGAGGTATTATCAAGGCAAGCCGGGGTTCGTATTCAACGATTTGGAGGATTGGAGTCGGCAACAAGCATTTCGATTCGAGGTTCCCAAGCCGATGAGGTGTTGGTTCTGTATGACGGCATCCCCTTAAATAGCGCGCTTGGGGGAGGGGTTGATTTAAGCCCTTTTGGATTGCAGGGGTTGGAAAAAATAGAGGTGTATCGGGGGTATTCACCGGCGGGTATGGGCTTTTTTCCTTCAGCGGGTGTGGTTTTATTAAAATCGCTCAACCTTTCAGCCAAGCCCCACGCTGAAGCCAGTGTCCAATATGGAAGTTTTAATACGGTGGGGAGCCATGCCCTTTTTTCCCAAAAGAAAAACAAATTTGGATTTTTGGTGGGGACTTCATTTTCAAAAACAGATGGGGATTTTACTTTTTTAGATGACAATGGCACCCCCATAAACAAAGCTGATGACCGCCGTGTTAAACGTGAAAATAATGAGTCTTTCACCCTGCACCCCTTGTTGAAGCTGGCTTACGATTTTGATGATAAAACCCACTTGGAATGGGTGGGACACATGATCCAAAAAGATTCCGGTATTGCCGGGATTTCATCCAACCAGGCTCAAAATACCTCTTTGTCCCACCGGGAATGGCTGTTTAACCTTGGATTAAAACGTTCCCACTTTTTTCATCCGAATCTGGCTTTTGAAAGCGCCACTTATTTGCGGGCCACCAAAGACCAGTTTACAGATGAGGATAATGAAATCGGTTTGGGTGGGGCCCAGGATAATGATGAGGACACCCTTTTATTTGGAGAAAAGTTTTTGTGGAAATGGGTATGGGAAAAAAATCACGTGTTCAAGCCCTTTGCCCTTTTCCAAACCGAAATATACAGGCCGGAAGATTTTCTGGCTTCCCCTTCCACAGGGCCCACCAGCAATCGTCGCCAGTTTAGTTTTGGTCTTTCCGATGAAATGGATTTTTGGGATCATCGCTTACTGATAAACCCTTCGGTATGGTCGGAAAACATGTTTAACCGCTTAAGTGGGGAGGACCCATCTTTAGCTGTTGTCGGGGCCGATAACAATGAGGTGCAAAACAAGGTTTCAGGAAGCTTGCGGGCCCAGGTTCAGGTTTTTCCCTCGTTGGATTTTGTGGCAGGGGTGGCACGGCAGTTTCGGTTCCCTTCCTTTACTGAATTGTTTGGGGATAGGGGGGCCCTTATCGGAAATACGTCCCTAAAACCCCAAAAGAATGTGAGTTGGGATGCGGGTTTTGAATTTTCTGGAGAAAAGGGTGTGTTGAAAAATTATTCTTTAGTGGCCACTTATTTTGACAGGCATGTGACGGACCTGATCCAGTTTTTACAAAGTGCCGGGTTTGCCCGCGCCGCGAATATTGGTAAATCACGCATTCAGGGGCTCGAAACAAGCCTGGCGACTACTTGGGGAAACCATGTAGGCATTTCAGGGCAATATACTTTTCAGGATGCCAAGGATCGGGGAACCAATAATGGAAAGTTTTTGCCCGGGCGCCCAGAACATGAATTGAATACCAATGTTGAGGTGTATAACAACAAAGGGAAGGTGTTTGTGTCTTCGAACTGGATTAGTTCCAATTATCTAGACCCCTTAAATACCCGAGTTGTGGATGAGAGGTTTTTAATCAATAGTGGTATTTCAGTAAAACCTCTGAAAAAGTGGACCCTTTCTTTTGAAGCCAAGAATATTTCTAATGAGCAAATAGTAGATGTTGTCGGATTCCCGTTACCGGGAAGGAGTTTTATGGGAAAAATCGAATTCTCCCAATAAAAAGGGTTAGGCAGTGGCTCTTTGTAAAGTGTGCCTGACCCTTTTTTTGGGTTTGGGTGCGGGGGATGGAGGAGGGGCGAAATAAAGGCCTAAGAGGGTGTTAACCACCAAGGCCACTCCCACTATTCCCGACCATATGTTCATTGCTAAGATCATTGTGTTCTCCTTTCTGAAACGGACCTTAATAGGAATAACGCATCGTGTCAATAGTCTGGTCGTTGAAAGAAGGAGATTTTTATAAAAATATAGTAAATTCAATTAGTTAAAATATATATTTTTAATAAAAAAAGAGTGAAATTTTGGATTGAAGCATATGAAAATAAGACATTTTTTTAAAAATCGTTCAAATTATTCGTTTTTATTGATTTTATTTATGTTTTTTAGTGTTTTACCTAATCAACTTAAAGCTCAAGATAAGATAGTTTCCTTAAAGCCTAATATCACTGAAATTTTGTTTAATTTGGGGGTAGGAAATGACGTCGTCGGGGTGACGACCTATTGCGATTATCCCCCTCAAGTCAAAAAAATTGAAAAAGTAGCGGATTATATCCATGTGGATGCCGAGAAGGTATTAAGGTTAAAGCCCACCTTGGTCATCGGTTCCAAAGAAAATTCCCTCCAGAGGGATGTTCAGTTTCTGAAAAAAATGGGGTTAAAAGTGGCGCTTTATTCATTCTCCAACCTGGATGAAATTGAAAAATCGATTCTCTCTTTGGGGGAATTGGTGCATCAAAAGGAAAAAGCGGCGTCTTTGGTGTTGGATATGAATCAAAAACTGGAAGCTTTGACTAAACTTCCCAAGCCGATTCATTCTTTTGTCGCTTTGGTGGGGCATGACCCCATGGTTGTGGTAGGAGGAGCTAATTTTCTAAGTGAAGCACTGGTACGTATTGGTTTTGAGAATGTTTTCAAGGATTCCCGAATTCCGTACCCGGTGGTGGGGTTAGAGGAGATTTTACGTCGAAACCCGGACATGATTTTGGATATGTCCATGGGTACGGAAAATGGGGCTTACCAATCATGGCAGGCTTATTCAATCTTAAAAGCAGTTCAACAAAAACATGTTTATCGTGTGGATGTTTCCGATTTACGACCGTCCCCGCGTCTTGTTGATGGGTTAGCTCGCCTGATGGATCAATTATAGGGGCTCGCGTATGCTCTCCATTCGCCTTTATCTGCCACTGGCAGCGGCTCATGGAGCCTTCCTCCATCGGCAAAGCCGCTGGAGCCTCCCCCTCACCGCCGCTGTGCGGCTGGTTGGATTGATTCCCTGCGGCTTGGCTCTCGGATCAAAGGTCCAGGGCTTGCCTTGGGATTCATATTATTGATTTAAAATGAAACTTTTAAGCAAAAAACGATGGTTTGTTTATCACTCTGTTTTGTTTTTTTTCCTGCTTGGGACTGTTTTTTTTGTAGCGACCCATGGTTTGTCTTTTTTGAATTTGAGTGATCCATCAAGCCTTGAGTCCGCCATTTTATGGCAGGCACGTCTGCCGCGTGTGTTGTTGGGTTTGTTTGTGGGGGCGGGCCTGGCAGTGAGTGGCACCACGTTTCAGTCGCTCTTGGCCAATCCCTTGGCCGATCCTTATATTTTAGGTGTTTCAGGAGGTGCCGCTTTGGGGGCCGTGGTGGCCATGGTTTTGGGAGCTAGTTCTCCCATGGTGGGGGTGTGTGGTTTTTTGGGAGCCCTTTTAGCTCTTGTGCTTGTTTACCGGCTGGCCCAGGTTGGCGGACGCTTACCTGCGCATACTCTTTTGCTAAGCGGGGTTATTTTCAATTCGTTTGCCTTTGCCCTGATTCTTCTTTTAAGTTCGCTTGCTTCATTTGAACAATCACACCAGATCCTTTTTTTGCTGATGGGAAATTTGGAAGGAGCTTCTTTAGAAGTAAGTTTGGGTGTGGGAGCCGTTGTTACGATTGCTGCCTTTTTTCTTTTTTGGATGAGTTATCGCATGAATCTGGTGGCCATGGGGGAAGATGTGGCGTGCCAGTTGGGGTTGAATGTGCACAGAACACGTATTTTGTTTTTTGTGCTGGCTTCACTTATTGTCGGGGCCTGTGTTTCTGTGGCGGGGTTGGTGGGGTTTGTGGGGCTTTTTGTTCCCCATGTGATGCGGCTTCTTTTTGGACAGGATCACCGTATGATTTTTTCGAGTTCCTTTTTGGCCGGTGGTTTGTTTGTTGTCTTAAGTGATTTTGTGGCCAAGTATTTATTTTCTTCAGGGGCATTGCAAAGCCAAGTGCCTGTTGGTGTCATTACGGCTTTATGTGGAGGGCCGTTTTTTGTTTATTTAATGAAAAGGAAATCGCTTTAATAGAAGCCATCATCAATACCACCATGGTTCGACGGGGCTCACCATGTCCAGTTAAGGACACCCTGAGCTTGTCCCGCGTACGGGATCCCGCTACGCGGTGATCGAAGGGTCACTCGTGACCGCCGAGATATTTTTAGAAAGTCCATCATGCTCGAATTAAAATCAGTCAGCTTTTCAATAAAAAACAAACAGATTTTGTCGGATATCGATTTCAAAATTGAAAAAGGGGATTTCGTTGGTTTGGTGGGCCCCAATGGTTCGGGGAAAACCACCCTGCTTAAAATTTTGAGCGGAGTCTTAAGCCATTATCAAGGCAGTGTGAATCTGGATCTTGTTCCCATTAAAGCTCTCAAACCCAAGGCTTTGGCCCAGTTTGTGGCCATGGTTCCCCAGGAAAACAATCTTCCCTATCCCTTTACCGCCTTGGAAATTGTGATGATGGGGCGGTTCCCCTACAAAAAAATGTTTGATTTTGATTCGACGGAAGATTTTCAGGTGGCACGAAGGGCCATGGAAAAGACCGATTGTTGGGCTTTGGCCCACAGAAACATCGACACATTGTCGGGGGGTGAAAAGCAGCGCCTATTTTTGGCAAGGGCCCTTGCCCAAAAAACAAAAATACTTTTGTTGGATGAACCAGCCAACCATCTCGACTTAAAACATCAGAAAGAGTTTTTTGCCTTATTAACCCAACTGAGTCGTGACGAAAAACTGACCATTATTTGTGTGGTGCACGATCTTAACCTGGCCAGTCTTCATTGCCAGAAAATGGCTTTTCTAAAAGAGGGAAGGCTTCTTTCTTTTGGCCCCACGTCCCAAATACTAAATCCAAAAACCATCAAAGGAGTTTTTGATGTGGGATGCCAGGAATTAAAAACCCCTGAAGGCCATTCGCAGTTTGTGTTTGTCTAAGACTATGAAACGGTTTTTGTATTTATCACTTCTGTTGCATGCTGTTATCCTGTCCCTTTTTTTGTGGAAGGTCAGAAATGATTCCCTTAAAAACTGGGGAGGTGGGCAAACAGGAACAACGCTCACATTAAATGTTGTTACCGTAAAAAATGATGAGGGAGTTACCACATCTCATGACAAAGGGGTTGCGTTGCCGGCTCGTTCTTTTGTAAAACCACAGAAACAAAAATCCCAAAGAGATGATCATTCCCGAAATACGAATGCAGGAAGTGGTTTAGGAAATTCTTTAACCCCTGAAGGGGGTGTGGGAAGTGGAGTGGATGGGAGTCATGGCACTGCAAGTTCTGATTTGCTCAACCTGATTTATCAACGTATTATGCGGGCACGTTTTTATCCCGAGGCTGCCAAAAGTATGGGGTTGGAGGGAACATCTACTGTGTCATTTGTTATGGATAAAGAGGGAAGGGTCACAAACTGGCATCTAGAAAAATCTTCCGGAGCGGCCCTGCTCGATGAAGAGGCGGGCCAAACATTAAAGCGCGCCCAACCTTTCCCGTATTACGCCGGGAAGATTGTGGTTCCCATCCGGTTTGATTTGGAAGAATAATTTTTTGTATAACTCCCCCTCACCCCCTCTTAATGTAAGAGGGGGAATGGGGGGCGTTATTTTTTTTATGAAGTTCCCAAAGTTTTTAGAACAACTCATCTTAACCCACATCAAGACCAACTATGGAGCCAAGGGGTTTAAAGGCCCGTGGACGGATAAGGATTTAAAATATTTTATTCGTGGGGCTGCCGAACTTTCATATGCGTTTACCCAGGATAAGCGATCGATTCCCAAAAATTATTTGAATCATCCCGTTTATCGGTCCGGTTATCTGCTTTATTTTCTACCCGCCAATATTTTAAAAATAAGTTCAATCTTAGAGCAGCTTCCCATTGACCAATGGCCTGACAAAACGGTTCGTATTTTGGATGTGGGCTCTGGTCCGGGCACGAGCATGCTTGGATTCATGGCTTTTCAGGAAAATATGTGTACGGACAGGTCACGACCTGTCCCTACGTTTGAATTCACTCTTATAGATCAGAGCGCCTCTATTCTCAATGAGGCCAAGATTTTTCATGATGCTTATGCCTCGTATTTAAAAGCAAAGAATCCGGCTTATCAATCGACTTGTCGCACTTATGCGGGTGATCTGCGTTCGGCAAGGACGGGACGTTTTTTGCCGCGAGAGAAATTCCATTTTATTGTCATGAGTAATTTTCTGAATGAATGTGGGGAACGCAACCAAAAAGTGGAAGCCGTTTTGCCCTTGGCAGAAAATTATCTGGATGAAAACGGTTTTTTGCTGCTTGTTGAGCCGGCTTTACGAAAAACCTCGCGCGATCTTCAATACATTCGAGACGAATTAGTGGTAAACCGGAAATTGTTCCATGTTTATGCCCCCTGTTTGCATGATGAAATTTGTCCTTTAAACCAAATTAATCACCGTGATTGGTGCCATTTTTATTTTTCGTGGGATTGCCCTGAATTTATTGAAAAAGCCGATCGCCTGTTGGGGCATAAAAAAGAATGGTTGAAGGCGTCCTATCTTCTCTTGGGACGAAAACCCCGGCTTAAGAAACCGCATATGCATGACTGGCGTGTGATCAGCAACCGGATTATCAGCCGTGGCAAGAAGGAACTTGTTTTGTGTGGCCCGAAAGGGCGCTATCATGCGCGGCTTCTTGACAAAAATGTTACTTCCGGGAATAAAAATTTTGATTTTGTTCGAAGGGGGGACCTTATCCATTTAAAAGTTCCTTCCAAGGCGGGTTTTGATATCGATGGTTTTTTTGATTTAACCAAGGAGGATAAAATTGAAAAAGCTTAAATTCTTGTTTTTAATTGACCCCATCGAAAGTTTAAACAACAAAATCGAGACGACTTTTTTTCTGATGAAAGAAGTTTGCCGACGAGGGCACGCTTGCTTTATCGCGACATTGCCGGAATTGTTTGCCGAAAAGGATCAGCTCTTTGTTTTGGCCACGGCCATTGAAGTCAGATTCAAGAAAAATTTTCTCTACCAGTTAAAAAAATCCAGCAAGACGGTTGTGTGCGATTTCGATGTTGTTTTGTTGCGCAAGGATCCACCGGTGGATGTGCGTTACATTGATCATTTGACGATGTTGGAAGGGATGTGTAGCCATAACATGGTTCGACCACCGCGTAGCGGGGTCCCGTGTGCGGGAGAGCCTCACCATGTCCATGGTAAGCAGAGTGGACATCCTGAGCTCCGTCGAAGGATCACTCGGCCCATTTTTATCAATTCCCCCTCCGGCATCAAACGGGCCAGTGAGAAACTGTTTCCTCTTTCCATTCCAGGCATCAGCCCTCCGTCGCTGGTCAGTTCTCATAAAGAAGTTTTGCTTTCTTTTTTAAATCTTCATAAACATGTGGTGGTTAAGCCTTTGGATAGTTTTGGAGGCGAGGGAATTTTCGTTTTGCGCCACACGGATGAAGACAGGAAAAGTCTTCTTGAAATGGGTACGAGTGGTTTCAAGAATTATGTGCTGATGCAACAATTTATTCCTGAAGCCAAAAAAGGGGACAAGAGAATCATGTTGTGGAATGGAGAAGTGCTGGGCTCCTTTATACGTGTGGCCGGCAAAGAAGATTTCAGGTGCAATTTACATAGCGGCGGGCATTTTGAAGCCTACAAAGTGACAAAACGGGATCATGAAATTGTGCAAACCATCAAGCCCCATCTTTTGAAACTGGGCCTGTATTTTGTGGGGCTGGATATCATCGGAAACTATGTCACTGAAATAAACTCAACCTCCCCCATGGGGATTCATGCGATAAATCAGCTTGAGAATTCTCAAATTGAAAAAAATATTCTCAATTCTATTGAAACCCTGGTGGACTAAAATTTTAGAGATGCCCAAAATATTCTCTCGATAATACTTGAATTGATTGGCTTAAAGCCTTAACTTTGCTTATGTTTTTTGTTTTTTGGGGCTTTTACAAAAAAAATGACGCAAATCTCAATGATTACAAGTTTTTAGGCGCCTTGGCATTTGAATTGCTTTATACTTATTACATTCATGAATGAAGAGAAATTGAACTTGTTATGATTTCTAAAGCTTTTAAAATTTTACTCGGTGTATTGATGGTTTTTTGCTTGTCAAGTTCCCACTCCTTTGCCTCGCAGAAACGGAATCTTTTTATTAATCGGAATGATCTTCGAATAGAAGACAACACCCGCAATCTTCAACATCATTACTGGCATAAAAAATATCCGGAAACGGGAGCCAATTTCCGGCCTGCTCAAAACAAAATTCTTTATCTTAAACAAAGGCCCACCTGCTTTGTGGGGAACGTTGAACAACCCAACAGGCCAACGATGCAAGTTTTTATGTTGAACTTGGGGGATGGTGATCCGGCAACATCTCCTGAAGATATTCAATTGACTAAAACGTGTGGGGATAAATTAGATCCGAGCTGGGGTATTTTTTACAATGCTAACCAGCTAAAATTTTCATTGGGTGCGCTACCACCCGCACGGCCTCAATTTACCATCGCGAGCCCCACCTGGGTGATCTTGTTTACCCAAACGGCTGTGCCCCCATTAAATGGGCCTCCACCACCCGTACATACTTATATTACGATGAAACCGGTGGGGCCAATTTTAACAGAGCTTGGCATTAACGCTTTTTTTGGTATTCGTGGGAATGATAATGAAATTCCCTTAACCGATCCAAATGTGGGTGCTACTTACAATTACCGTAAACCGCAAATGTCTTTTGAAGATGACCCAACAAGCGACATAGGCCGTGTCGTTGCGGTGCAATCCATTGATGTCCAACCAGGTGGGCAACTCGTTGTCCTTCCTGTTGATCCAGGACATGTTCATTTCAATCTTATCCAACAGAACGTAGTCACCACTCATTTCGCCGGAGACTGTGATGCCCAATTACGTCAAGGCCGATTCGACAATCCGCAATGGGTTCCTGAAAGTAAGTGGAATATTGTATTTCAGGTGACAGGTTTGAATGTTGACCTTAACCAACAAATGGCAAATTGGCAAATTGGCATCCTTTCGGCTTTGCAAGGAAGCCCGTGCAATGATCCTTCCACTTTCAAATGGTTGACAGGAGCGATCGTTGACCGAAACACAAATCACACTTGGCCCCAGCCAAGCCCCACCAAACTGTTAACGGTGAATGAGGGGGGTGATATCACTTCCACTTATCATGGTGTTTTGTTTTCCCGCCATGGCAAGGATAATAACGGAAATATTGTTGAAACTATTGGGGGGCTTACCTTTCACATTGGGAGTGACGGGATTATCAAAAGCGCGGCCCGACAAAAGGTGTTTGCTTTCAATCAACCCGAAGGAGATAAGGTTTTTGTCAAAAGGACGAGCCCTGCGTGGAATCCCAAGATGACGCAACCCCCGGCGATAGAGGCCGCCCAAAACGATAAGCCTGCCATCGAAACCCCCAATTACCGCATTGCCTATCAACGCGAAGTAACAAATGATGATGATCAGGATTTTTGGCAAATTTATGGTGCCGAAATCAATATGGACTTTGAGGAAGTGCCAAACAGGGCGGCCGGCGGATTCTTGATTCCCAAAATAAAATTTCTTTTTGCCAAATTAGGGTTGTATTGGAATGAAATAAAAAACCGCTGGGGATTTTCCAAAAATAGCTTTGCTCAAAACTTGCCTGGTGGTGATCCCATTATTATTCCAGTGGATGGTGGTTTGGATTTAGGATGTGTGGGTCGAGCCTGTGTTATTGCCCGGTTTGAACCACGGTTTGATGAAACTCCTTGGACCACCTGCCCCACGGATAAATTTTGGCCAGAATTTGCCAATTCGGGTTTGGGCGTGGCGGAGGGTGGTGTGCCGGATTTGGCTTATGGGGAACGGTTTTTAAATCTTGGGCAGGCAAGGCCTGTAGCCGATGCCGCTGGCCCTAACCTAGATGACGATATCCTTCCTGTTTTTATTCCAGGCATCGACCACCAAATTTCCCATCTTTTTGAATTGCCCGAGCCCGTTGAACAAGCGGATCCTCCTTGGGATTGCATTGACCAAGCCGCCCCTCCATGCCGCCCTGCTGACCAGGTAATTATCAATCCCCTAGTCCAAGGTGTTCGTCCGCAAGACCATTGGATGAATCCCAATCCCAATGATCCTCTTGCCGATCCCAACTCTGCCTTGGAAGATTTTGATAGGGATAATTTAAACAATGCCTGTGACTTATGTCCTTACGATGCCGATGTGGCAAATATAGATGGGCGTATAGGTATTGATGGAGATCAGAACGGCCGTGATGGTTGGGGGGATCGTTGTGATAATTGTCCCTTGGTTATCAATATTAATCAGCTTGATGTCGATGATGATAATATCGGAGATGCTTGTGATAACTGCAAATTTGTTCCTAATCCAGACCAAAAAGATGAGGATGTTAATGCTCAACGTCAGCTAGCTCCTGATGGAGAAGGAAATGCCTGTGATTTGTGCCCGAAGGACACAAATATTCAAACAGCCAATGCGGATGATAATAATAATGGAGATCCCGATGATGACAACGACGGGGTTGGGGATAAATGCGATAATTGTTCCATGGTGGCCAACGCTGATCAAGCTGATGCGGATGGGGATGGAGTTGGGGACGCTTGTGACAACTGCCGTGCCTTGGCAAATCCCGACCAGGCCGATGCCGATCTCGATGGGCGGGGGGATGCTTGTGACCCAGCGCTTTGTGGGGAAGATCCCAATGGCACAAATCCTATTAGTGAAATTTTTGGAGTAAATAGGCAGCTGCCTTTTGATGTGGTTGTTCCCCGATTAGATTTTGATTGCGATGGAAGGGCCAATGCTTGTGATCTTTGCCCTTTAGGCAATCTTCGTCGTCCGGTAAATCCAGGGGATCCAATTTATCAATCCGATCGTCGAAATGAGGGATGCGTAGAAATAAACCCTCCCCGTGAGGTAGACGTTTTCTTGCGCGCTTCAGATCCCGGGGACGGGGGCGATGGGGTTGCCGATGCTTGTGATAATTGTCCGCGGATTCGCAATCCCAACCAAGCTGATGGAGATAGAGATAGCATAGGAGATGTTTGCGATAATTGTTCAGATGTTTTTAATCCCAATCAGGGTGACCGTGATGGTGATGGAGATGGGGATGCTTGTGATAATTGCCCTGCTTTAGCCAATGCAAATCAGGCTGATGGGGATGGCGATGGTGTAGGGGATGGTTGCGACAATTGCCCTGCTTTGGGCAACCCTGATCAAGCTGACAGGGATCAAGATCGCATAGGAGATGCCTGTGACAATTGCCCTGGTGTGCATAACCAGGACCAAGCGGATGCAGATCGTGATGGACGAGGGGATGTTTGTGAAAATGATTGCGGTATGCCCAATGGTCCTCCAGTCTTAGTTGGGCATGCAGGAGAGTGGAACCGGCAAAATCCTAGCCAAGATACAGACGGGGATGGTCTTGCCGATGGGTGCGACAATTGTGTGAATGCCCCTAATCCTGGCCAAGAGAATGCTGATTTTCAAAATGGGGATATATGGGGGGATGCCTGCGATCTATGCCCTAACGATGCCCGTAACAATGCGGCTCCTTTGGCGGATGCGGATAGGGATCAGGTAGGGAATATCTGTGATAGATGCCCTGGCAGGAATGACAATGATGATGCTGATGACGATGGAGTTCCCGATGGTTGTGATAACTGTGAAGCGGTGCCAAATCCTTTGCAAGAAGATCCCGATAGGGATGGTTTTGGAAATCTTTGTGATTTATGCCCTGATCAAAACAATAATCTCGCTAATAATGGATTGCGTATCGATGCTGATCGGAATGGTAACCCTGACAATGATAACGATGGTCTGGGAGATTCGTGTGACTTATGCCCCAACCAGGATAACCGCAACAGACCCATTGATAGCAATGGCAATGGAAATCCGGATGACGATGGTGATGGCTTGGGCGACTCTTGCGATTTATGTATAGCGGGTCCCGATGGTATGGACCGAGATGGGGATGACGTGGCGGATGCCTGCGATAATTGCCCCGCTGCTGCCAACCCCGATCAAGCCGATGCTGATGCCGATGGTGTTGGGGATGCCTGTGATAACTGCCGGGAAGTGCCAAACCCCGATCAGGCTGATGGTGCGCCAAATGGGGGCGAACCCGATGGAATAGGGGAGGCCTGTGATAACTGTCCGGGAGTCCCCAACCACGAGCAGCTTGATAATGATGGCGATGGAAGGGGAAATCGATGTGACAATTGTCCTGAAATCCCCAACCCGAATCAGTCTGATATTGATCGTGATGGTCTAGGGGATGCTTGTGATCCTCAAGAATGTCGGGATGTTCCTGCTGAGCAAAGACCCGGAAATTTGAGAAGAGGGAACAATCCTTTTAATAATCCCGGGCCCAATATGGATGTAGATCTTGATGGTATCCAAGATGCCTGCGATTTCTGCCCCAATCGCCCCGGGCTTCAAGTGATCGACATCGATGCGGATGGTCGTTTGGATAACGACAATGACGGTTGGGGCGATGCCTGTGACAATTGCCCGAATGTGGCCAATCCCGATCAAGCCAATGATGATGGAGATGCTTTTGGAAATGTTTGTGACGATTGTCCCGCAGGCAGGGTCATTATTAATCCTGCTTTACCCCAACAAGATGGGGATGGGGATGGTTTTGGTGAGGCCTGTGATATTTGCCCGGGAGTGAATAATCCTGCCCAAAATCAAGCCGATGTGCGGCCACGGCTAGCTCCTAATGGCATTCCCGATGAATGCGAGCGGGTTATTGAGTGTGGAGATCCGGGTGTGGAGCAGTTTGATGAACGTCGAAATGGTCAGTTCCCAGAAGAAAATGAAGATGATGATAGTGACGGCCTTGCCGATGCCTGTGACCTATGTCCGGGGAAAAATTTTGATCTTGTGGGAGGAGAAAACGCCAATGCGGATGCTGATGGCGATGGGTGGGGCGATGCCTGCGACAATTGCCGGGAAGTGGCCAATATAAATCAACAAGATGATGATATGGATGGTATAGGAAATGCCTGTGATTTATGCCCAGGGGAAGAGCCGGAGGTTGATCAGGTTTTCATTGAGAGAGCAGGTGAAAATGCTTTGCAAAGAGAGGAAAGAATAAGACAAGAAAATGAAGCTAATCCTCGTAGGGTAAGAAGAGATTTGGGGCAAATACAAGATTTAGATGGCGATGGACGTGGCGATGCCTGTGACAATTGCGTTGTCCCCAACCCCGATCAAGCCGATGAAGATGGCGATGGTGTGGGCGATGCCTGTGATGTGGATGAAATATGTGAAGGGCTGGGAATACCCGTGCAGCAAGGGCGACCCGTGATGTTGGGTGGTAATGGCTTACCTTTGGATGGCGATAATGATTTAATTCCTGATGTTTGTGACATTTGTCCGGGATCCAATGATGGTATCCGTGATGCTATGGGCAACATCATTCCCATGGACCAACGTGGGCGTGTCGATGATGTTGATAACGATTTGGTCAAGGATGCCTGTGATAATTGTGTGAACATTCCCAACTGGCCGCAAATCGATATGGATGGCGATAAAGTGGGCGATGCGTGTGATAACTGTATTGCGGTGGCTAATTTTGATCAGCTAGACGTCGATGGCGATGGTTTTGGTGATATGTGTGATAACTGTGATGAAGTGGCCAATCCCGATCAGGTTGATGGGGATGGGGATGGAAGTGGGGATGTGTGTGACAAGGAGCCAGATTTTAATCCGGACCCTGAAGTTATCGGAAACCGGGCCGGTTGCATGGCCCCTTACCTGGCCGCGGGACTATCGCAAGATGAGGCCTTTGAAAAATGTGCGAAGATGAGGGGGAGTGGGTGCTCGTTGCAGCGGTAGAATTTCTATCTCCGATATCCCCCTTAAAAAAAGGGGGATTAAGGGGGATTTGATCCCGCATTATTCCCGTATTGTTCCCTGTTTTCGCTCGGGAACGGGAACAAATCCCCCCTGCCCCCCTTTTTTTCAGCCAAAGGACTGATCCGTCCTTCGGCGGAAAAGGGGGATGAAATACGGGGACTTGATTCTCATCTCTTCTTCAGTGTAACAAGTTCTCCAATGACTACTGTTTCCTTTTCTTATTCAGAATCCCGAAAAGTTTTCACCGTTTCCGAAGTCACGCGCGATATTCGCGGGCTTTTGGAAGATAGTTTTTCATCGGTCTGGATTTCGGGTGAAATTTCAAACTGTAAGGTGGCCGCTTCCGGCCACATCTATTTTACTTTAAAAGATGAAACGGCACAGTTGTCTGCCGTGATGTTTAAAGGGTTTTCCCAGAAACTTCTTTTTCAATTGGAAAACGGTTTGGAAGTGATTGTTCACGGACGCATCTCGGTTTACGAACTCCGTGGGCAATACCAGATTATCGTTGATTATGCCGAACCCAAGGGCTTGGGGGCGTTGCAGCTGGCCTTTGATCAGCTTAAGAAAAAACTTGAGGTCGAAGGCCTGTTTGACCAATCACGAAAAAGGCCCATTCCTTTTTTCCCTTCAAAGGTAGGCATTATCACTTCTTCAAAGGGAGCTGTTTTACACGATATTAAAAATGTGATCGGACGCCGGTTTTCAAACATGGATCTGGTTGTTTACCCTGTTCTGGTGCAGGGGGAGGGCGCCAAGGAAGAGATTGTCACAGCCATTGAATGGATGAACACGCGCGATGATATTGATGTGCTTATTGTCGGGCGGGGTGGGGGTTCGATGGAAGATTTGTGGGCTTTTAATGAAGAATGTGTTGTGCGGGCCATTTTTAATTCGCGTATTCCGGTTATTTCGGCGGTGGGGCATGAAACCGATTTTACCCTGGCTGATTTTGTTGCCGATTTGCGTGCGCCCACGCCATCGGCGGCCGCTGAACTTGCTGTGCCGGAAAAAGAAGGCCTGTTTTTAAATGTGCAGCAGGCAAAATCGTCCCTGATTTTTGCTATGGGGCAGATTTTAAAAATTCATGAAGAAAAAACCAATTTTCTTAAAAAACAACTCAAAGATCCAGTGCGTCTCCTTGAAGATTATCGCTTAAAGCTGGATGATCTTCAGGGGCATCTAAAACTTTTAGTCGATCATTTGCTTGTGATTAAGGGGCATCATTTAAGGGAAATAGAACTTAAACTAGATGCGCTTTCTCCCTTGGCTCCTTTGCGGCGTGGGTATGGTTTGGTCTTTTCTGAATCGGGAAGTATGATCAAATCCGTTTCTCAGGCAAAACAGGATGATGAATTAAGGGTCAAACTATTTGATGGAGAATTGATCGCGCGTGTTCTTCCCCCTTTACAAAAGGGGGATTGAGGGGGATTTTTCCCGGGCCCGTATGAAAGCGGGATCAAATCCCCCTGTGTCCCCCTTTTTCAAAGGGGGAAAGGACAATTTTTCATTGAACCTTTCCCAAAAACGTATAAATAACACTCTCCATGTCTAAATCCAAAAACATGAAATTTGAGCAGGCCCTGACAGACCTTGAAAAGCTGATCGAAAAACTGGAACAGGGGGAACTTGGCTTGGATGAATCCCTGGCCTCTTTTGAAGAAGGGATGAAATTAGTGCGTTTTTGTGAGCAGAAATTAAATGAGGCCCAAGGGAAGGTGGAGATGATGATGAAAGAAAATAAAGGGTGATGCCATTTCATGGTTCGACGGGGCTCACCATGTTCAAAACGGCCCATCTGGACATGGTGAGCCCCGTCGAACCATGTATTTATGTTTGACCTTAAACAATACTTTCAAGAATGCGTTCAGCTTGTGGATACGGCCTTGTCTGATTTCCTTCCCTCCAAGGAAACTTATCCTGAAAAATTACACGAGGCCATGCGCTATAGTTTGTTTGCCGGCGGCAAACGCATTCGCCCCATTTTATGTCTGGCGGCTTCTGAGTCTTGCGGAGGGGGGCGACGTGAAGTTTTGCCGGTGGCTTGTGCTTTGGAGATGATCCACACTTTTTCTCTCATTCATGACGATCTGCCGTCCATGGATGATGACGATTTAAGGCGCGGGGTTTCCACCAATCACAAAGTTTTTGGGGAGGCCATTGCCATTTTGGCGGGGGATGGCTTGGTGACCCAAGCCTTTGTCGTGCTGGGCAAGCTCAAGGATTCTTACCGTGATCCCAAGCATGTTTTGGAAGTCATCACCGATATCGCCCTGGCCACGGGGTCGTTGGGCATGGTGGGGGGACAGGTCGTTGACATGATTTCTGAAGGGAAAAAAATCACCATTGATGAATTGAGGCGTCTGCATTTACTTAAAACGGGGCGTTTGATTTCCGTTTCAGTTACCAGTGGCGCCAAGCTTGTGTGTGAGGATGCGGGACGTTTGAACGCTCTTGAACGTTATGGAGCCGCTATCGGCCTTGCTTTTCAAATAGCCGATGACATCCTGGATATCGAAGGGGGCGAGGAAATAGGAAAAGACATTGGTAGTGATGTCGAAAATGATAAGGCCACCTATCCTTCCTTGCTTGGCTTGGAGGATGCCAAACTCGAGGCAAAAAAAGTGTGCCAGGAAGCCATTGAGTGCCTGCAAAACTTTGGCTCCGAAGCCGATGCCCTGCGGGCTATTGCCCAGTATATTGTGGAGAGGAAGAAATGAATAAGCGTTGATTGTTTTAAGAAGGTCATCCCCGAAAGTTTTTGTCGGGGATCCATGGCCCCCCGATAAAATCACTCGGGGGTGACAGTTTCTAGAGGTAACTAATAAGTGTTTCAACATTATTCCATCCAACTTAAAACCACCGAACCCATCCAGATCATCGACATCACTGATCAAGTCAAAGATCTTTGCAAACAGAGTAAAATTCAGGATGGATTGGTTCTTGTGGCCAGTTCCCACACCACGGCGGGGGTTCGCATTAATGAGAAATGCGAAAAGCTTGAAGCCGATCTCAAAAAATTTTTGACGGATTTGGTTCCACCCGGTGCCAGCTATCAACACAATCACGAAACCCTTGATGGGCGTAATAATGCGCATAGTCATTTGCTGGCCTATCTTATGGGGAGTCGGGAAACAGTGGCTATTGAAAAGGGGCAATTAAGGCTTGGAGGGTGGCAGAGTGTATTTTTTGTAGAGTTGGATGGGCCGCGATCTTTGCGAAATATAGAAATCACAATTGTTGGAGAATAAGTTATAAAAAAGAGGATGAGTTATGGGTTATGAGTTATGAGAAAAACGGGGCCATGAATCTGTGAACTCATAACTCATAACTCATAACTCATAACTCATAACTCATAACTCATAACTCATTCATGCTTTTTTCAAACGACATTCCTGGTTTTTTTGCCGAAGGTGATTTGGCCCAAATTGGGCTTAAGGCGCATCCGTCCGTTCCGGAAGATTATCTTCTTATCGACTATGAACTTGAAACCAATCTTGATCCAAAACTAACCCTGGCATCCCTATGTAGCGAGCAAAGTACCGCCCAATGGGTTCGTCCCGGGAAACAGGAGGATTTAAGGGGGAAATTTGGGGCCAAATGTGTTGCTTATGAAGTGAGTGGTGAATCAAACAAGCCCCTCTATGCCTGGCCCTGGGTGGCCGGAAATAAATTCATTCGTTTAAAAGCGCGCATCGCCCATCCCCTGATCAATTTTGGGCCCCATATCCCCAATCTTTTAAGTGCTGTTGCCGGAGAAGGGGCTTTTTATTGCCCCGGCGTGACTTGTTTAAGAATAACCAATCTTCATTTCCCTTCTTCTTTTTTGAAGCTTTTTGAAGGCCCCCAATTTGGTCTTTCGGGGATACGGGAAAAATTGAAAGTTTTTGACCGCCCTATTTTTGTAGGAGTGGTTAAGCCCAATATTGGACTGGATTCCCAGGATTTTTCCGATACGGCTTATGCAAGTTTTTTGGGAGGGCTTGATATTGCCAAAGACGATGAAATGCTGGCCAACCCACCTGCTTCTTCTTTTGAAGAACGTATTAAAAAATCGGCGCTTGCTGCCCGAAAAGCCGAACGGATCACGGGTAAAAATAAAATGTATCTGGCCAATATTACCGATGAAATAGATGAAATGATGGGCTTGGTCCAAAAGGCCACCTTGTTAGGGGCGGATATGGTGATGGTGAATGCTTTTTTTACGGGGATGAGTGGCTTGCGTCATGTGCGCAGGCATTGCAAACTTCCCATCATGAGCCATTTTACCGGGATGGCCCTTTATGATCGTGTGCTTTTTTTTGGAATGGATGGTGTGGTTACAACAAAACTCCAACGTCTTCTAGGTGCTGATATTATTGGTTTGCCTGGTTTTGGAGAGAGAATGCAAACAACCGATGAACAGGTGTTAAAAAATATGGAAGCCTGTCTTGAAAGCATGGGAAATATAAAGCCATCCCTTCCTATTCCAGGCGGAAGTGATTGGGCCGGAACATTGCCAAAACTTTTTGAAAAAATCGGGCATACAGATTTTGGTTTTATTGCCGGAAGGGGTGTTTTTAATCATCCCGATGGTCCGGAAGGGGGTGCTAAGAGCCTTAATGAAGCCTGGGAAGCCATTTCACAAAAGATTTCTTTGGAAAAATATGCCGAAACACATCCCGCTTTGGGTAAAGCGTTGAAGATGTTTGGATGACTACAATTTCCCCGCCGCCTCTTTCACCTCATCAATTTTCTGAGTTTGTTCCTTAAGGCTTCCTGAAGTGATGTTGAGCTGATTTTTAAGTTGGGCATTTTCTTCCTGCAGTTTCAGATTTTCTTCTTTTAATTTCTTGTTTTCATCTTCAAGGGCCTGCACTTTTTGGTCAATTTCATAAATGGCACTGGTTAAAGGACCTTGTTGGGGGGTGGGTTGTTGAATCTTTTTTTCATCCGTATTGGGAATATTATCGGGAACCAGGGGGGCTTGCTTGATTTGTTCCGGCTTTGGACTGGGGCGAAACACATCATTATATATACTGTAGCCAATATAGCCCAGATAGGTGGCCGCCAATAAAATGCTTAACAAGGAAAAAATCTTTCTTTTGGAATCGAGTACGCTCATGGTTTTGGAAATGGCAAAGAGAGCTGCCGGGATCAGCCACAGCCAAAGCGGGAAAAGGGCGATGTTTGAAAGCAGAATAATACCCCCGGCAACAATGGCTAATAATGCAAGTATATTGATGCGGTGTTTGTTGTTTTCAGAAACGATGGCAAAGGGATCCAAAAAAAGAATAAGCCCAAGCTCAAGTAAAACTACAGCCAGCAAGGTAAAGAGGGGAATTGTGTTCCATAAGATTCCGTAGAGACCGATATGGATAAAGCTGATACCGATAAGAGTGACGGTCTTTTTATAGGGTGCAAAAAAATGCGGAGCCAAAGGGTAAATAAAAGCAATGCCCGCCAGGATGAAAAGGGTAAATGTAATTTGTGGATTCATGAGGTTGGATCTTAAACGAACATAGACTGGGAAGCCAGAAGATTTGTTGGTAGGAACATTGTAGTGACAGGTCCTGCCTGAGGCAGGCACGGCGCGACTGGTTACTACCGTTTATTCAGGGATATATAAAAGGCGATGACAGCGGGGGCAGACAATGAGTTTTTCAAGCCGTTGAAGTTCAATGTAAATCTGGGGTGGTATTTTGGTGTAACATTCAAGGCAAAATCCGTTTTCTGCCTTGGCGAGAGCCGGGCTTATCTTTGACTTGATGCTTTTATAACGGCTCAAAATTTGTGCCTCAGTCGTTTGTTCTGTTGAAACTTTGATATTCTGTTTTTCGGCGATCTGGCTTTCAAGATTATTCAGTTCGTTGTTTTTTTCGTTAATTTCTGCTTCAAGACGTTCTTTTGATTCGAGGGCTGTTTTTTCAACTTCGGCGATTTTGGTTTTTGCTTCTTCAATTTGGGCGGCAAGTGATTTTATTTCTTCTTCAAGAGAGTTTACATTTTTTTTGGCCTGGGTGACTTCCTTGAGAGCCGCGTGATATTCCTTGTTTGTCTTGATTTCCTTTGTTTTGGACTCGCGTGATTGGATCCAGTCGTTTTTTTCAAGCAGATCGAGTTCCTTCTGTTTTTTCTGTTGTTCCAGTTTGGCAATGGCCCCACTCTGATTTTCAAGAAGGGATGTGGTTGTGGCTATTTCTTTTTTCAGTTCGTTGATGATGCGGGGAAGTTCTTCGCGTTGTTCGATAAGCGCATCAATGGCTTCATCGCTTAAGGCTAGTTCGATCAATTTGGATATCTGTGTTTTCACGTTTCCTCCATCATTTAAAGAGCCAATCCCCTAACAGCCCATCTGCTTCTTGTAAAGCAAATACTCGTGGGGAGCGTTGCTCGTGAGGATTGCTCGTTGCTCGTGAGGAACTCGCTTGTGAGAACGT
>MGPH01000063.1:0-8827 GCA_001797365.1 Deltaproteobacteria bacterium GWA2_45_12 | reverse complement strand
GAGCAATCCTCACGAGCCCCCAGACTAAACATTTGCATTTAAAAAAATTATGTGAAAAAAAAGGAACCCATGGATTATAAAAATTCGCTTAACTTGCCCCAGACTGAATTTCCGATGAAGGCCAACTTGCCCCAGCGCGAGCCCCTGACTTTGAAGCAATGGGGAGACCAGGATGTCTATCAAAAGCTTCTGTTAAAAAACAAGAAGAACCCAAAATTTATTTTGCATGATGGCCCTCCCTACGCCAATGGGCACATCCATTTTGGTCACATTCTCAATAAAATCTTGAAAGACATCATTGTTAAGTACAAAAACATGTCCGGCTTTGTAAGCCCCTATGTTCCGGGCTGGGATTGCCATGGGCTTCCCATCGAATTGGGAGCCATCAAGGAGCTTGCTGAAAAAAACAAAGACAGGGCCAGCCTAACCCCGTTACAAAAACGGGAAGCCTGCCGGAATTATGCGCATCGATTCATTGAAGATCAAAAAAAGGATTTTAAACGTCTTGGAATTTTTGGCGATTGGGATCATCCCTATCTCACACTCACCAATCAATACGAAGCCGATATCGCGCGCGAATTTTTAGGTTTGTATACCAAGGGTTTTATTTATCAGGGGAAAAAGCCGGTGTATTGGTGTGTTTCCTGCCAGACCGCCCTTGCAGAGGCGGAGGTCGAATACGAAAATATCACTTCACCCTCCATTTATGTGGCGTTTCCCCTGGCTGATGCCTTCAAACTTGAAGCGGAAGAGGTTGAAGATGCCTCTTTGGTCATATGGACAACAACTCCCTGGACCTTGCCGGCCAACGTGGCCGTGGCGGTGGGAGAAAAATTCGAATATGTTCTTCTTGAGCTTGAAGGCAAACATTACCTGCTGGCACGCGCCTTAAAAGATGCTTTTCTTGAGGCTATCGGGTTTAAGGGAGAAGCTGTTGAGAGAAAAGTTTTTTTGGGATCAAGTTTGGCCCAATTAAAACTTGAATACCGTCATCCCTTTATTAAAAGAATTTCTCCTGTCGTGTTGGGGCATCACGTGACTCTTGAAACGGGTACGGGGCTTGTCCATATCGCTCCAGGCCATGGTCAGGAAGATTATGAAATCGGTCAAAAAAACAAGTTGGAAACCTTGTGCCCCGTGGATGAAGCCGGACGGTTTTTGAAAGATTCGATGGCCGAAGCTGTTTTTGATGAAGTAAAACAATGGGAAGGGGTGAAGGTTAAAGAGGCCAATGGCGTCATTGTTCATTTTTTACATGAAAAGAAAATCCTCTTAAATGCACCGACCCAAACATTAAATCACAGTTTTCCCCATTGCTGGCGTTGCAAGAAACCCGTCATTTTCCGGGCCACCAAGCAGTGGTTTTTATCCCTTGAGCACAGTGATTTGCGCAAAAAAGCACTTCGCTGCATCAATGGGGATGTCAAGTGGATCCCCCAATGGGGGCACGATCGTATTTTTGGGATGATCGAAAACAGGCCGGACTGGTGTCTTTCGCGGCAGCGTGTCTGGGGAGTGCCCATCATTGTTCACCATTGTGCCCAGTGCCAAACTCCTTTGTTGAACCAGAAAATTGGTGACTCTATTTGTTCGATTTTTGAAAAGGAAGGGGCAGATGCCTGGTGGAAGGATTTTAAACCCCTTCTTCCTGAAAATACAGTCTGCAAATGCGGTTCCAGGGAATTTATCAAAGACGCAAGTATTTTGGATGTGTGGTTTGATTCCGGTGTTTCGCATGCCGCTGTTTTGGAGCGTCGCCCTGAGCTTGGAAGCCCTGCCGATTTATATCTTGAAGGTTCTGATCAGCATCGGGGATGGTTTCATTCATCTCTTTTAACCAGCCTTGCCTCCCGTGACAGGGCCCCTTACAAGGCCGTACTCACTCATGGTTTTGTGGTGGATGGACAGGGGAAGAAGTACTCCAAATCAGCCAAGAATTATGTTCCTCCGGAAAAAGTTTTGAATGAATTGGGGGCAGAACTTCTGCGTTTGTGGGTAGGGGCCGAAGATTACCGAAATGACATTCGTGTCTCGGATGAAATCATCAAAGTCTTGGCTGAAATTTATCGCAAAATCAGGAATACGTGCCGTTTCATGCTGGGAAATTTGTACGATTTTAATCCTGAAAAGGATTTAGTTCCGTTTGAGAAGAGAACAGAACTTGATCGTTATGCCATGGGATTTCTTTTTGATACAGTGGCTAAAATTGAGAAGGCCTATCAAAATTATGAATTTCACGGCGTGCATCACACATTGAACAAGTTTTTTACCGTTGAGCTTTCTGCCGTGTATCTCGACATTTTGAAAGACCGGCTCTATTGCGAAAAAGCCTCCGGTTTTTTACGTCGTTCGGCACAGTCAAATTTATTTGATATTTTAATGGCGGTTCTTCCACTCATGGCTCCCATCCTTTCTTTTACGGCAGAAGAAGTCTGGTCTTTTTTGCCGGTCAGTGCACAGAAGACTTCATCCGTGTTTTTTGCTTCCTGGCCACGGCTTGGCGAAAATATCAAAGATAAAAATCTTGAAGCCCGTTGGAGCCGTGTTCTCACGATAAGGGACGAGATTTTAAAGGCCTTGGAAGAAACGCGTAAAAAGAAGGAAATAGGGCACTCGCTAGACGCTAAAGTTGTTTTGTCAGCCGAAGGAGAAACCCTTGAGTTTTTAAAAGAATACCAAGATCAATGGAGCCAGATTTGTATTACGTCCCAGGTTGAGGTTGTTGAAAATGTTTCGGGCTATCAGTTTAAAAGCAGTCTTGTCCCATCATTAACCGTAAGCGTTATGCCGGCTTTGGGGAAAAAATGTGAACGTTGTTGGAATTATTCTCTCTATGTGGGACAATCGCCAAAGCATCCTGGTTTGTGCCAGCGATGTGAGGGAGTTGTTTCATGAAAAAACGAATCCTTATTCTTTTTTTAGTGGCTTTGCCTGTTTATTTGCTCGATCAACTCACCAAACATCTTGTTGTCCAAAAAATTGCCTATGGGGATCATATTGTTGTCTTAAACAATTTTTTCGACTTGATCCATGTGCGCAACACGGGAGGTGCTTTTGGCCTTTTGGCAGCATGGGACTCAAGTTATCGCGATATCTTTTTTTATGTGTTGTTTGTTGCGGCCATTGGTTTCCTGGTTCATTTCTTAAAGCAAATTCCTGCTGAAGAAAAAGTGGCACCCTATCCCATTGCCCTTATTTTTGGGGGCGCCGTGGGAAATTTATCTGACCGTATCTTTAGGGGGTCTGTCGTCGATTATCTTTCATTCCATTGGTACAACAGATATGTTCAGTGGGAAATATTCGGCTATCCACTAAGCTTTGAACTTTCATGGCCGGCTTTTAATGTGGCCGATGTGGCCATTACCTGTGGCGTGCTTTGGTTGTTGTTTCAAATGGCCAAACATCAGCGGAAGGAACTCAAAGTGACCAAAGAACACAAGTTCGCCGATTGGCGTGCCCCGGACATAGAGTAGGAAATGGTGAACCCCGTTCCGTACACGGAATCCCGCTACGCGGTGATCGAACCAAGGCTTGCATCTACATGGTTCGACTTAGCTCACCATGTTCTGCTATCTTGCTATGTTTCCCTTCATCATCAATCACGACCCCTGGGTACTTCCTACCTTCTTTTTCATGGTCATGGTGGCTTCCGTTGTAGCCACATTTTTTTTGTATTGGCAGGCCCCTAAAAAGGGATTTTCCCAAATTGCCGTTTTGGACATTTCCCTTTTTGGCACCTTGGGAGGAATCATTGGCGCACGCCTTTTCCATGTTTTTGTTGAGGCGCCATCCTATTACTGGGAAGATCCCATTCGTGTGTTTTACGTATGGCAGGGTGGTTTTGTGGGGTACGGGGCTTTTATCGGCATTATGGCCAGCACCCTGCTTTATGTTTTTGTGAAAAAATTACCTCTGTTGGACTACGCTGATTTTGTGGCCACGGCTTGTCCCTTCATCATCTTTTTTGTGCGTGTTGGATGTTTGGGTGCGGGATGTTGCTATGGAAAGCCCACCCATTTCTGGCTCCATCTTTCATTTACAGACCCGGCCTCCGATGCGGGGAGCGATTTTCCGGGTGTTAAGTTGCATGCGACCCAACTCTATGACATGGCCAATGCGGCGTTCATCTTTTTCTTTCTACAATGGTTTTATCCACGACGAAAATTCAAGGGACAAATTTTCCTGCTTTTCCTGATGATGTACGCTTTTTTCAGGTTTTTTATTGAATGTTTGCGAGGGGATGCTGATCGCGGGGTTTATTTGGATGGGCTTATCTCCACTTCGCAAGTTACAGGGATCGTTATCATTGCTGTTTGCAGTATTTTTTATTTTGTCTGGCAGAAAAAGTATAAGATCACAGCTTTATAAGGGCGGTTGCGCTACCCGTCCCTACGAAGGGCCAATATGTCCGGTTTAAACGAAAATACAAAAATCGTGCGCGAGGCTTTTCTTGTTTGGGGTGTTCTTATCCTTGTTTTTAAAATTCTTTTTTTGTTTCAGGGTATTTCCTGGATCGATGAGAATACTTCCCTGATTATGGCCGTTGGTTTGTTGTATGCCCCCCTGGCCCTTTCATTCAAAAAACATGAAAGAATCAATTTCATTGATAATTCGGTTTCAGATTTGTGGGCCTCTTTGATTTATTTTTTTGTCTTTTCACTGGTTTTGTTCCCTTTTATTTTTGTCGGAAACCATTTTTATCAACTCATTCTGGGGCATTCCTTTCATTGGGAAAATTATACCGGATGGGGGAAGCTTATTTTTGCCCAATTAACCCTGGTGGCCCTTCCGGAAGAGTTTTTCTTCAGGGGATATATGCAGAACCGGCTTAATTCCTATTTTGGCAAAAAATGGAAATGGTTGGGTGTAAAAGTGGGGCCCGCTCTTTTAATAAGCTCTCTTGTTTTTGCAGTGTCGCACAGCATCCTCACTTTCCAGTGGTGGCATATTTTTATTTTTTTCCCAGCATTAGCCTTTGGCTGGCTCTTTGAGAAAAGAGGAACCATCACAGCCCCTGTCTTGTTTCACCTTGTCTGTAACCTGTTTTCACAATGGGTGGGTGGGCATTATTATTAGGGGCAAACCATTTATGCTCTTTCATGGGCCAAGCTGGGACAGGTATTGCCGTAAAATTACACCGCCGGTTGTTGCTGTGTGAGACAATGAAAAGCTCCCAATCCCCAGATAAGATCTGTTGCATTAATTCCAACCACTTTTCGTGTGGAAAAGAGGTTTTGAAGGGTTTCCAGGGCTTTTTTGTCGTTAAGATTTTTGAAAGTGGGGACTAGCACGACTTTGTTGGCAATGTAAAAATTGGCGTAACTGGCCGGTAGTCGTTCGCCCTGATAAACAACGGGGCCGGGCATGGGAAGGGGAATAATATTGAAGGCTTTTCCGTCTTGATCTTTCATGCTGGATAAACGCTTCAGGTTGTCTTGAAGGACCTTGTAGTTTTCATCCCTGGGGTCTTCCTCAACCACGGTGAGGATGGTATTGGTGTTGACAAAGCGGGAAAGGTCATCCACATGTCCATCGGTATCATCCCCTATGATGCCATCCCCCAACCACAAAATATGAGAGACTCCCAGATATTGTTTTAGTTGTTCTTCAATTTCCGGTTTTGTCATGCCGGGATTGCGGTTTTTATTTAAAAGACAGGATTCGGTCGTGAGCAAATATCCATTTCCATTGACATCAATGGAGCCACCCTCAAGGATCATGCGTGAGCGAAAAGCAGGCACACCAAGATATTTGGCTATTTTTTCAGGAACGATGTTGTCTAAATCCCATGGAGGATATTTTCCTCCCCATTTGTTGAAATCCCAATCGGTGACGGCAAGCTCTTTTTTATTTTGAAGGGAGCGTGTGACAAAAATGGGGCCATGGTCTCTGATCCAGGCGTCATTGTTGGGAAACTGATGCAGGAAAACATGTTTCATGTTGCATCCTGAACGGAACAGTTTTTCATGCACCTTATTTTCCATGGCCTGATCATTCACATTAATATGAACATCTTCCCCTTCGTGAAGGGCTTTAACCATTTGTACATAGACATCAGGAATAAGTTCAATTTTTCCAGGCCATGAAGACTTATTATGGGGCCATGCAAGCCATGTGGCAGAGTGGAGTTCCCATTCGGCGGGCATTCTATATTCAAGTTGGGAGGGGGTGGGGGGCATGGGGCAAATCCTCCCTCCCTTGAGGGGAGGGAGTTAGAGGGAGGGTGGCCCCGAGATCACCCTCTCTCTAACCCTCTCCCCTCAAGGGAGAGGGGATATTTACAATTGATGATACAAATCCTTCCGTCTGTAATCCAAAAACGGCCAATCTTTTCTTACTTTGTTAATTCGGGAAAGATCAACCGTCTGGGTGAGAATTTCCTCGTTGTGATGGGAAGCCTGCTTAAGGAGTACGCCCATTGGGTCACACACAAAAGAGCCTCCCCAAAAATCCAGATGATCTTCCTTGCCCGTGCGATTGCATGCGGCCACAAAAACGCCATTGGCAATGGCGTGGGAACATTGAATGGTCTGCCAGGCGCTGAATTCATTTTTTCCAATGTCTTGTTCGCGTTCCTGCCGGGGCCAGCCAATGGCTGTGGGGTAGAAAATAATTTGCGCTCCCTGGTTGGCCAGGGCCCGTGCGGCTTCAGGGTACCATTGATCCCAGCAGACAAGGACACCGATGGTTCCATATTTTGTATGGAACACAGGGTACCCTAAATCACCCGGTTTGAAATAATAGAGCTCCGAGTAATGGTTGGGGAGATCATCCGGGATGTGATTTTTTCGGTATTTACCCAGCAGAATCCCATCCGCATCAAACACGACAGCGGTGTTGTAATATTCTTTTTCCTTCGTTACTTCATAGAGGCTGGACACCAACACAATTTTATTTTCTTTGGCTGTTTGACTTAAGATGTCGGTTGTTTTGGAAGGAATGGGTTCTGCTAGATCGAAAAACTTTTTGTCATTGGTTTGGCAAAAATATTGGCTTTTGAAAAGTTCGGAGAGGCAGACGATTTGGGCTCCAAGATTTGCCGCTTCTTTAATTTTTAAAAGGGCTTTGTTCAAATTTTCCTGAACGTTTTCGGAGCAGGACATTTGAATGAGGGAGAGGGTTGTTTCCATAACGAAGAACGAATTACGAAGAACGTGAACGAAAATTGGGCGCCATCCTCATTAATGAAGGGCAAGGCAATCGAAATTCGTTGACGTTCTTCGTTCTTCGGGAAAAATTGGGCTGGCGCCCAATTTTTGTGCCCAGGGCGGGACTCGAACCCGCAAGCCTTGCGGCATGCGCCCCTTAAACGCACGTGTATACCAATTCCACCACCTGGGCATTCATCCACGGTTGATGAGAATGCCCCATCTGCGGCGTTACCACAGTAAACTGCTTCCTGCGACGTACCTTGGGGTACGTGCAGGGAGTGGCCTCCTCGTCGCCTTGCAGCTGGAGCATTCTCATCAACCTTTCAAAGAACTCTTTCTTAAATTAATTCGCGGGGACCGGTGGCACCTCTTTATTTTCCGGCGCGATCGGAGGGGCTTCTTCCTTTTTTTCTTCCATTTTGTCAAGAACAGAACCGCCCAGTGAAGTCATGTCATTGCGTTTGATGCTTGATAACGAGAGGGACGTAATCAAAAAAAAGAAAGCTGCCACTGTTGTTGTTTTGGAAAGAAGGGTTGAGGCCCCTTTGACTCCAAAGAGAGACTGGGAACCGCCTGCTCCAAAAGCGGAGCCCATATCGCCCCCTTTTCCAGCTTGCAGTAAAATGACGATAATCAAAAAAATACTAATAAGATAGTGAACGACTAAAATAACAGGTTCGATTGTTTGTAAGAATTCCATAGTTTATTTGTGTGTTGAAGTGCGGATGTTCTGAAGTGCGGATGTTTAAAGACTCACAACAACCTCAGCACTTCCGCACTTCCGCACAACTCAAGAATCATTAACAATTTGGGAAAAAGAGTCAACCGTTAGGGAAGCCCCTCCCACTAAAAGACCATCTATATTGGGTTGTTTGGTTAAATCTTTGGCGTTGTCCGATTTTACTGAACCCCCATAAAGTATTCGTATGTTGGCTGCAACTGTTTTGTCAAATCGGGTTTCTAGCCATCCACGAATCTGTGCATGAACCTCTTCAGCTTGTTCTGGGGATGCATTATGCCCTGTACCAATGGCCCACACAGGTTCATAGGCAATTGTTAAGTGTACAGCTTCTTCTTTTGAAACAAGCTCGAGCCCCTTGGTTAGCTGATGGGTAATGATGGACATCGTTTTATTTTTTTCATGTTCTAAAAGTGTTTCCCCCACACATAAAATAGGGTTCATGTCGTGTTTTAAAACACTCGATACTTTTTTTCCGATCCATTCATCGGTTTCACCAAAAATATGGCGTCTTTCGGAATGGCCGACCAAAACATAACTGCATTCAACTTCTTTTAGAAAGACGGGGCTTATTTCTCCCGTGTAAGCACCCGTGTTTTCGTAGTGGCAGTTTTGAGCTCCCAGTTTGATGAAAGGAGTTTCAGACTCCTGAAGTGCCATGGCCAAGGGATAAAGAGAAGTAAAAGAGGGGCATAGGACAATATCGGATTTTTTCCCCAGAAGAAGGGCCTTTTTCAAGTGAGTGATAAACTTGATGGAATCCTCAATGGTATGATTCATTTTCCAATTGGCGACAATAAGTAAGGTACGCATAGGGGTAGTTGATAGTTGGCTTGTTGCTTGTTGCTGGTGCCAGTAAGAATTAATTTTACTAGGAGCCTGTCGGAATAATCATTTTCTTACTCATGATTTTTTCCAGACTCTGATTTTTTCGTGA
>MGPH01000062.1 GCA_001797365.1 Deltaproteobacteria bacterium GWA2_45_12 | reverse complement strand
AAAAAACTGGATTTACAGAACAATGAGTTCACGAAAAAATCAGAGTCTGGAAAAAATCATGAGTAAGAAAATGATTATTCCGACAGGCTCCTAGACCTAAGATTCTCCGCTTACGGCGGAGGGTTTTGATCTAGCAAGGCTCGTCCCCGAAGCCAACGAGCGTAGGGGATAAAAGTTTAAGCTGATTGAACCGCCAAACGTATGGCTTCCATTATGCTTTGAATATTCGCCTTGTTTTTTCCCGCAATATCAAAGGCGCACCCATGGTCGGGCGAAGTGCGTAAAATGGGGAGCCCCAAGGTGATGTTGACTCCCTCGTCAAAATGCAGCGTTTTGAGAGGGCCAAGCCCCTGGTCGTGGTAATGGGCGATCACGGCATCATATTTTCCACATCGGGCCTCAAAAAAAACGGTGTCGGCAGGAAGGGGACCGGTGACCTTGATGCCCCTTTTTTGAGCTTTGCGGATGGCAGGAAGGATGATGAGTTTTTCTTCATTTCCAAACAACCCATTTTCCCCCGCATGGGGGTTAAGCCCGCATACGGCAATCTTTGGTTTGGATTTGCCGAACCATTTTTTGAGGGAGTCATGCGTTATTTTAATTTTTTCCAGCACCAGTGCCGTAGTGATGGCCTTTGGGACCTTGGCCAAGGGAAGATGAATGGTGGTCAACACCACTTTTAGCGTGGGGCCGGCTAACATCATCGCAAATTGTTTGGTGTTAAAGGCATGGGCCAAAAATTCTGTCTGCCCCGGAAAGGGAAATCCCACCAATTGGAGATGGGTCTTGCTTACGGGGGCTGTTACCAGAGCCTGGCATTCCCCTTTTTTGATTGAGGTAACAGCAAGGTTGAGGGCATCCCAGCTTAAAAAGCCCGCTTTTTTTTGAGAGAGGGAAGGATCGTAGGATGTTCCAAAAATTTTCCAGTGGGCCAGATTTTTTATGGATTTTTTTTGAAGGGCTTTGGCAACAATTTCAGAACCAATGCCCAGGGGATCTCCCAAAGTAATGGCGATGGAGGGGTTCATTTCATTCCCTTATTTCCACAAAATGTTGTGAACGGGCTTCCATGACAAATTTTTCCAATTCATTTCCGACCACTTCATCGGCGTATTCCCGACGTACCATTTCTTTGACTTCATTTAAGGGGCGATCCATGGGATTGGTTTTTTCGACAACTTTCATAATGATGATGCCGTTTCCATCGGGAGAAGGCATGGGGTCGGTGACCATATTGGGTTTAAGGGCCAACAGAAGTTCTTTAAGATCCCCCCTGAGTGAGGTTGTGTCGAGAAGCCCCGAATTACCGCCATCAGATGCAAAAGGGCCCTTGGAATATTGACGTGCCAGTTTTTCAAATGATTCGCCCCCACGCAAACGGGCGACAAGTTTTTTGGCAAAGTCCACAGGGTTTTCTCCTGCTGGAACACTTTCAGGGGTCAGGAAAATTTCAAGAAAACGTACTTTGCCATAACCTTGGTAGGCGGCTTTATTTTTGTTGTAATATTGTTGAAGATCATAATCTGCAATGCGGATACGGGGATAAATTTCCTGCTGCAAAAATTTTTCCTGTTTCATATTGTTGCGAATGCTTTCCTTGTAGTTGTTCCAGCTCATCCCGCTTGATTTAAGAGTTTGCTCAAGAGTTTCGCGTTTCATTTGTTTTTTTACCAGAATGTCGCGGATTGAATTGTCCACATCAAGATCTGAAATTTTGATGTCTGATTTTTCAATTTCTTTCTGAAGAATTTTTTCATCGATGAGGCTTTGTAAGATGTAATGGTGGGTTGTGCGGCGGTTTTGATCCTTGTTTTGAAGAACTGCAACGGGAAACAGGCGATTATTAATATTGGCCTTGGTAATGTCAGATTCAGTGATGGCCTCGTCATCCACAAGGGCCACAATTTTATCGACAATTTCGGCATGGGCCGGGGTATTTAGGGACAGAATCAATATCAGGGCGAGCATCATTTGTTTCACAGGCTTTCTCCTTATAAGAATGGGGTCAATAGCGCTTTTTAACGAGTGAAGGCAAGATAAGTTTGGTGCAGGCAAGGGTTAGTCATCCAACGATATATTTTTAAGGGCTTTCAAATTAAGGGTGATCAGCGATTTTTCCTTAATTTCGGCAAACCATTCCTGGTAAGCAGTAGATGATTTTTCTTCAAGAATACGGGTGGCAATCTCATCTTGAACATAGGCCATGGGGGTAAGCCCGGCCGGTTTTTTATCGATCAATTTGAAAATATGGAATCCATATTGGCTTTTGACCACAGGGCTTATTTCGCCGGGTTTTAGTTTAAAGCAAACATCATCAAACTCTTTGGGATAAGTGCCACGTTCAAAATAACCCAAATCTCCTCCCTGGGACCGGTCAGGGGAAAGGGAATGCTTGATGGCCAATTCAGCAAAATTTTCTCCTTTCAATATTTTGTTTCTCAACTCCTGGGTTTTTTCCTGGGAATCGGTGACCAAGTGACGCACATGGACCTGTTCTTTTTTCTGGAATTCATCCCGGTGATTTTTGTAATAGGTGCTTATTTCTCCGGGGAAAACTTTTACGTTTAATTCAATAATTCCGGACAGGATTTTTCCGACAATCAAATGTTGAAGAGCTATTTTTTGCCAGGTGTCATCTCCCACCGTCTTATTTTGAAGCATTTGTTCAAAATCGCTTTCGGAATATCCACTTTTTAACTGATTCATGCCGGTGGCTATTTCTTCTGCCGAAAGGGTGATGTCATTTTTTTGGGCCCAATCAACCAAAATGGTTGTGTCCACTAAATGATAAACTGTGTCTTCCAAAAGATTTTTTTTCTGTTTTGCATCGAGCTTGGCCCAATCAAGACTTCCCCTGTTTAATTGCAGGTAAAGTTTAACGTCGGAATCTTTGATGGCCATCCCATTGACAATGGCCACAATGGCCGGCCCTTGCTGGCTTTGAAAGCGGGAGGTGCAGGAAAGAATACAAACAATGAAACCAAAACTAAGTAATTTGAATGGCTTCATATAAAAAACAAAAGGGTGATGAGGATGAAAAGAGGAATTAAAATACCACCCGAATAAGCCATATAGCCAAAAAAGGAGGGTGTTTTAAACCCGGCTTCATCGGCAATGGCCTTGACCATAAAATTGGGGCCGTTGCCAATGTAGCTATTGGCCCCCATCATCACAGCGCCGGCGCTGATCGCTTTAAGGATGGAAGGGGTGACTCCTACAATGGAAGCTCCTTCGAGATGAAGTCCCTGCGCCAAGGACAAAAAAGTGAGATAGGTGGGGGCATTGTCCAAAAAAGAAGAAAGGACCCCGGTAATCCAGTAAAACTGAAAAGGTTGGGTGATGCCAAATTGGGCGCCATGATGTTCCAGATAAGCCAAAGCCGGCACCATGGTGATAAAAATTCCTGCAAACAAGATGGCCACCTCGATAATGGGACCAAATACGAATTTGTTTTTTGTATGGACAGTTTCGGAAGTAAAAAAATAGGAAGTGATGGCTAAACCTACCATGACCAGTTCACGAAAAGGGCTTGGCAAGAAAACGGCCCCGACAATTCCTGCTAAAAACAGGGAATTGAAAGCCCCATGAATTTTAAGAGGAGTAATCAAGGTGATGTCTTTCTTAAAATCCTCAAATTTTTCTTTTTGATAGGCTTTTCCATCCCACCAGTAAAACAAAGCCAATAAACACCCCACGCTTACAAGCCAGATGGGGAGAAGATGCAGGGTCCATAAAAAAGGAACGCCGCGCAAATAACCAAGAAACAAGGGAGGATCGCCGATGGGTGTCAGCATACCGCCGATATTGCTGACCAAAAAAATGAAAAAGAGGGGAATGTGGCGGGTGTTTTTGCGTTCGCTGTTTGTTTGAAGCATGGGGCGAATAAGCAGCATGCTGGCCCCGGTTGTCCCAACAAAATTGGCCAAAACAGCTCCGGTTGCCAGAAACAAGGTGTTTATTTTTGGAGTGGCCTGAATGTCCCCTGATAAATGAATGCCCCCCGAAACAGTAAAAAGGGAACCTAAAAGAACCAAAAATGAAATGTATTCATGCGTGGTATGCGCCAGTTCGTGGGGGTAATTTTTAAAAAGCAAAACAAATACAGGAAGTGAAATAAGGGTGGTGATCAGGGCTTTGAAGCGGTTTTTCTCCCAAAAATGGGAAAATAACAGGGGGAATAAGGCGATGGTTAAAAGTAAAAGACCAAATGGAATAAGCCAATAAAGTTGAACATTTTGCATAATGCAGGGGACCTCATAACGTAAAAATTGGGTTTGGGAAAATATTTTTTCTTCGACGGTTTTTTTGCAGGCACAAATCCTTGACAGGTCTTTTTAAACTATGGTACTCGGGGGCGCCCTTGGATGAACGGTTATTCATTAAGTTTTTTGAAAACGCTTTTAAAATAGCGCAAACAAAACCCCAAATGCCTGATTTTTTACTTCCAGATAAGAGTATTTTCGTTCTTTGGTTCATTTTTATGGCTGTTTTTATGGCCCTGTCCCGGTGGGTCATAGGCCCAACCCTCGAAATTATTGAAAAGCGTCGTGATAATACCGACCACCTTAAAGAAACCACCGAAAAACTGACCCAAGAAACCAAAACCATTTTAACCCAGTATGAAGATGCTATGGCCAAGGCCCGCCTTGAGGCCAGCCAAGCTCGTGAAGCTTTGGTAAGTCAGGCCCGGGAAGAAGAAAGAAAGATGATTGCTTTTGTGCGTGTTCAAAATGAAGAAGTGATGGGCAAGCTTAAGGTTGATCTTGATCACCAAAAGAAAGAGGCTTTGCTTAAATTGAAGCAATATTCCCAGGAACTGGCCCGCGACATGGTGACAAAAATTTTAGAAAGAAAAGTGGCCTAAGATGGTTAAGCGTTTTGGTTTCATTGTTTATAGTATGGCGCAATTAATGCCCCTTGTTTCTGTTGCCGGGCATGAAGGCGCCCATGGCCCTTTGGCTCCGGATAAAGGGTATGTTTTTGGGCTGATCAATTTTGTTGTTTTGGCCGCTGGATTGGTTTTTCTTTTGCGCAAGCCCCTTCGTGATTTTTTTGCCAAGCGTGCCGAATTACTCAAAGCGGCCGTTGAACAGTCGAAAAAAAATCATGAAATCGTCCTTAAAGGTTACCAAGAGGTGAAAAAAAAGCTGGATCATGTCGATGCAGAGTCCCGTTTGTTGATCCAAAATTTTAAGGAGAATGGAGAAGCTGAAAAAATAAAAATTATCGAGCAGGCCAGGGAATATTCCGAAAAATTAAAAGAAGATGCCAAAAAAATTGCCGACTCAGAATTAAAAAGGGCCAAAGAAGAACTAAAATTGGCCACCGTTGGCATGGCCCGTGATTTGGCAGAGAAAAGTTTGAAAGAAGCTGTCAAATCCGAAGACGAAACCCGGTTGGTTCAGGAATTTTTGAAACAGGTGGGACAAAGATAGTTACATGGTTCGACAAAGCTCGCCATGTCCTGCGTAAGGGACACCCTGAGCCCCGTCGAAGGGTAAAAATGATTGAACGATCCATAGCCAGAAGATACGCCAGGGCCCTGTTTAGCCTTGGGAAGGAACAAAAAAAGCTCGATGCTTATCTGGAACAATTGCGTCAGCTTGAATCGACATCAAAGACATCTCCCCTTTTGTTGTTGTCATTGGGCAATCGTTTTTTGGATATGGGGGAACGTCTTGCTATTGTCAATGAAGTGGCCAGCCGTTGTGGTTTTGACAAAGAGGTTAAAAACTTTATTAAGATCTTGATTGAAAAAGCCAGGATATCGCTTCTTTCCCTTATTATTGAAGCCTATCAGGGCTATGTTTATGCCGATGAAAACAAGGTTGAAGCTGTTGTGACCTCGGCCCATAGCCTGGGGCAGGACCAAATCAACATCTTGGAAACCACATTTTCATCGATAATGGGCAAAAAAGTTTTGTTAAAAGGGAAAGTGGAACCTTCTGTTTTGGGTGGTGTGTCGGTACAAATTGGCGGGGAAATTTTTGATGGCACTTTAAGGTCGCAGTTAAATCGCCTGACCCAGGAATTGAAGGTGGAAAATTTTTAAATATTAAAGAAAGAGCCATGGTTCGACTAAGCTCACCATGTCCATTCTAGAAGCTCGCCATGTCCATTCTAGTAATGGACACCCTGAGCCTGTCGAAGGGTGGATGCTTCATATGCAAATCAGAGCCGAAGAAATCAGTGATATTTTAAAAAAACATATCCAAAACTATGATGCCGTTGTTGATCGTGCCGAAGTGGGTACGGTAATTTCGGTGGGGGATGGCATAGCGCGAGTTCATGGTTTGGAAAAAGTGATGGCCGGTGAGCTTTTGGAATTTCCCGGCGGAATCAAGGCCATTGCCTTAAACCTGGACGAAGATGATGTCGGTTGCGCCATCATGGGAAGCGATGTTTCCATTAAAGAAGGAGATTTGGTCAAAAGAACGGGGCTTATTGCTGAAGTGCCCGTGGGGGAAACCTTGGTGGGCCGTGTGGTCAATGCCTTGGGCGAACCCGTTGACGGCCTTGGGCCCCTAAAAACCGACAAGACACGTCGTATCGAAATTAAGGCCCCTGGCATTGTCAAAAGAAAAAGTGTCAGCCAGCCCATGCAAACAGGTTTAAAGGCCATTGACGCCATGATCCCCATCGGTCGTGGCCAGCGCGAGCTGATCATTGGGGACCGTCAAACAGGCAAAACAGCCGTGGCCATTGACACCATCATCAATCAAAAAGGCAAGGACGTATTCTGTTTTTATGTGGCCATTGGACAAAAACAATCCACCGTGGCCCAAGTGGTGGATAAATTAAAAACCCATGGAGCCATGGATTACACCACTGTTGTTGTGGCCAATGCTTCCGACCCAGCCCCTCTTCAGTTTATTGCCCCTTATACCGGTTGCACCATGGCGGAATTTTTCCGCGATTCAGGCCGTCATGCCCTGATCATTTATGATGATTTATCCAAACAGGCGGTGGCTTATCGTCAGCTTTCATTGTTGCTGCGCCGTCCTCCCGGACGTGAAGCTTTTCCCGGGGATGTGTTCTATCTCCATTCCCGCTTGCTTGAACGAGCTTCCAAGCTTTCAGATGCTGAAGGCGGGGGTTCGCTGACAGCGCTTCCCATCATTGAAACCCAAGCCGGTGATGTGTCGGCCTATATTCCGACGAATGTTATTTCAATTACCGATGGGCAAATTTATTTGGAAGCCGATTTATTCTATTCCGGTGTGCGCCCCGCGGTGAACGTGGGGTTGTCGGTTTCTCGTGTAGGGGGAGCTGCCCAAATTAAGGCCATGAAGCAAATTGCCGGAACCCTGCGTTTGGAACTGGCGCAATACCGTGAACTGGCGGCGTTTGCCCAGTTCAGCAGTGATTTGGACAAGGCCACTTTGGCCCAATTAAATCGCGGTGCACGTTTGGTTGAAGTGCTCAAGCAGGGCCAATACAAGCCCATGGCGATTGAAATCCAGGTCATCCAGATTTATGCCGCTACCAACGGGTATGTGGATGCCATTCCTGCCAACAAGGTTGAAAAATATTTGGAAGAAATGACCCTTTATCTGGAAACCAAAAAAGCTTCCGTTATTGAAACGCTGAAGAAAAAACAGGCTTTGGATGACGAAATGAAAAAATTGTTGAATGCCGCCCTTGATGAATTCAAGGGGATGTTTGTAGTGTAACACGGCCTTCGACTCCGCTCAGGCACCGTTATGCCGGTCACTGAGCGAAGTCGAAGTGTCCGGCATTCGAAAGAATAAATGGCCACTCTTAAAACAATCCGAAAGCGCATCACTTCGGTGAAGAACACGCAAAAAATCACCAAAGCCATGAAAATGGTGGCGGCGGCCAAGTTGCGTCGCGCCCAGACGGCAGTGCAGGCTTCGCGGCCCTATGCCAACAGTCTTCATAAGATTATTGAAACCATTGCTTCAAAAAATACCGACCTTGCGCATCCCTTGTTTTCGCCTCGTGAAAATCCAAAGCGTATTTCCATTTTAAGTTTTACATCAAACCGTGGTTTGTGCGGTGGTTTTAACTCAAATTTGTTGCGCCAGGCTGAAACTTACATCAAAAGTTTGGGAACCCGGTATGAATTGATTGACCTTAACGTTATCGGTAAAAAAGGACGCGATTTTTACAGAGCACGCAAACGGGATCCAAAAAATATTTTTCTGGAATATGCCGATCAGTTCCCTTTTGAAGAGGCGACCAAAGTGGCCCAAGGAATGATCGATGGTTTTTTAAAGGGGGAGTATGACGAATACGTCATTATCTATAACCGTTTTGTTTCGGCACTCACCCAGGAAGTGAAGATAGAAAAATTATTACCCGTGTCCGTTGCGATAAAAACGGAAGATTTAAATGGTCCCCAGAATCTTTTCGGGTTCATCTTTGAGCCCAGTGCAGGGGAAGTGTTGGATTTACTGATTCCAAAATATGTGGCCACCCAGATTTATCGGGCCCATCTTGAATCGGTGGCTTCCGAACTTGGCGCCCGCATGGCCGCCATGGACAGTGCGACCAAAAATGCCAAAGACATGATTTCAAGCCTCACTTTGCAATATAACCGGGCCCGTCAGGCCGCTATTACCAGAGAATTGATGGATATTGTGAACGGGGCGGAATCGATAAAATAATTGTAGGGGCGGGTTTAAAACCCGCCCGTACCAGAAAACGGAGAAATTATGACCCAACAATCAGGAAAAATAACCCAGGTGATCGGCCCCGTGGTCGACGTAAGATTTGATTCCGGCAATTTGCCTGAGATTTATACAGCGCTTACGCTGACCAATCCTTCCATTAGTAACCAGGAAGATAATCTTGTGCTGGAAGTGGCCCAGCATTTGGGTGAAAACACGGTGCGCTGCATTGCCATGGATTCAAGTGAAGGTTTGGTTCGTGGCCAGCCTGTTAAAAATACCGGTAAACCCATCCAAATGCCCGTTGGCCGCGAAGTTTTAGGACGCATCTTGAATGTCGTCGGCGAGCCTGTCGACGAAGGGGGCCCTATCAAAACCAAAAAAACTTTGCCCATTCACCGTGAAGCTCCCAAATTTGTGGATCAGGACGTGAAAGTGCAAATGTTTGAAACAGGTATTAAAGTGGTTGATCTTTTGGCCCCCTACTCCCGTGGCGGAAAAATCGGTTTGTTCGGGGGAGCCGGTGTGGGAAAGACCGTGCTTATCATGGAATTAATCAACAACGTTGCCCAGCAACACGGCGGTTACTCGGTGTTTGCCGGTGTGGGGGAACGTACCCGCGAAGGAAACGATTTGTGGCACGAAATGAAAGATTCCGGCGTTTTGGCCAAAGCAGCCCTTGTGTATGGTCAGATGAACGAGCCCCCCGGTGCTCGTGCCCGCGTGGCGCTTTCCGCTTTGACGGTTTCTGAATATTTCCGTGATGAAGAAGGTCAGGATGTGCTTTTGTTCATCGATAATATTTTCCGTTTTACTCAGGCCGGTTCGGAAGTGTCGGCTTTGCTTGGACGTATTCCTTCGGCTGTGGGGTATCAGCCGACACTGGCCACTGAAATGGGTAATTTGCAGGAACGCATTACCACAACAACCAAGGGGTCCATCACCTCTGTGCAGGCTATTTACGTGCCCGCTGACGATTTGACTGACCCGGCTCCCGCAACGGCCTTTGCCCACTTGGATGCAACCACGGTTCTTTCACGCCAGATTGCGGAACTTGGAATTTATCCCGCAGTGGATCCCTTGGATTCCACTTCGCGTATCTTGGATCCACAAGTTGTGGGAGAAGAACATTACAAGGTGGCTCGCCAGGTTCAGCAGACATTGCAAAAATATAAAGACCTTCAGGATATCATCGCCATTTTGGGGATGGATGAATTGTCCGAAGAAGATAAATTGGTTGTGTCCCGTGCCCGCAAAATCCAGAAATTCCTGTCACAGCCCTTCTTTGTGGCCGCCCAGTTTACAGGTTTGGAAGGAAAGTATGTGAAGGTGGCCGACACCATCCGTGGTTTCAGGGAAATTGTGGAAGGCAAGCACGACGATGTGCCCGAACAGGCTTTTTATCTGGTGGGTTCCATCGAAGAAGTGTTAGCCAAGGCGCAGAAATTGGCTGCGTGATTTTCTCGGCCCCTCGACTCCGCTCGGGGACCCTTAAAGTGTGGTGTCTGAGCGGAGTCGAAGACATTAGAATTAAAATAATTATGTCTCTACACGTCGAAATTCTAACTCCCTCGCAGGCCCTTTTTAAGGGGGATGCTGATGAAGTTGTGGCCCCGTCAGTCAATGGCGAAGTGGGTCTTCTCCCCCAGCATACAGAATACCTTACCCTTCTTCAGGCAGGGGCCTTATCTGTCCGTCAAGCCGACCAAACCAAAACCTTTGACATCACCGGTGGCCTACTGACAGTGGCCCAAGATTATGTGACGGTGTTAGTCGATGGGGTTCTGTTGCCTTCAACTTCTTGAAGGGTGGAACTCCCAAAAACTTTCCTCAAAAAGTAAGAAGCCATAGGTATTCCATTCTTGTTCAACCCAATCCGTTGTGATTCGGTTGCGGTTTCCTCTACTAGCATACATATTTTCGGCCATACGGATGGCCAACCTCAATGGCCCATTGGAAAAATGTAAATTGAATTCGGGTGAACAGTCAGTTCTTTCACGAAAATATCTCATTATTTGAATTGTAACCTCTGCATAGAGCACATTGACATACTCCGCAATCTTATGGGCCGCCTCGTATTCAATAAGATTCCCTCCAAGGGCTCTCAGAATTGATGCGATTTCTTCCACGGACGGGGTAATATTGATAACTTCGTGTTTGTTCATTTCTTGAGCAAACTCCGGATCCAGTTCCATGCTTTTGAGGTGAGTTCCATAAATCAGCCTGATGCCCGCCTCTCTTAATATTTTTACGTAAGGGAAAAATTTAGGGCCATAAGTCCGATCGAGAATGAGAATGCCTCGATTTGCCCCCGTGTCGGCTATCCAGTCCCTGGCTACATTTAATAAAGTAGAATCCCTTCTTTGCATGGTTTGCTGGATAAGTTCATTGACCAATTCTGCTCTTCCCTTGGTACCGTGGTAACTTAAGGATAAGGAAGAGACATCGATGAGCGCCACCCAATGGCCTTGTCGCCTTAATTCTGTCTCCAGTTCTTTTAAGAGAGTACTTTTACCTGTTCCATGATTGCCTACTATGACCACTTCATGGGTTGTATGATTGATGGTATCAATTACTTGCCCAAAAACTTTCCTGCGAAAGAAAGCGGGGGGATGGTCTTTAGTAGAAATGGAAAAGGGGTTGATAGCAGAGAAGTCATCGGCATCAATTTCACTATCCACAAAACAAAGGCCAGGGTTTAATGATAGTCGAGTCAAAAAATCTCGATCAAAATCATCAGGCCCTCCAAAAAGACGTGCATCCCTGGTGATTGTGCGGAAGTCTCCTGATAAATTGAGTCTACTTGGTGCACCGGATAGTAAGCGGATGGGTTTTGTTACAGGATGTTGTAAACAGCCTAAAGCTGGGCGCCGCACAAAGGTGGCAGCCCCCATAGGGGGCCTGCCAGAGCCAAAAGAATTGATTCCACGAAATAGGATTTTCGCCATAGATACCTTCTATTCTTACTTTCGGTAAGGTTTGAAGGAAGTTGTGCCTTTTTTTGAATTATTGGGGTTACTGGTTTAAGTCGAACTATATGCAAGTCAACTTTCGTTTGGTCTAAAATGAAACGGCAAAATTTTACGCAACTTTCTTTCCCTAATGCGATAACCATCCATCGAAAGGCTTTGGCTTATCCACCTACGTCCCCGCTCGTTGGCGGGGACTTCGGCAGACGAGCCGAAACGGTTAAAACCCTCTGCCTTAGACGGAGAATCTTCCAGGGCTTGCCCTGGGGGGTCAATCCCATTCTTAGTTGAAATTGTTTGATAACCATCACGCTGCTATTTTTTGTTGTTTAATAAAAACCGTTTTCATC
>MGPH01000061.1:3165-15219 GCA_001797365.1 Deltaproteobacteria bacterium GWA2_45_12 | reverse complement strand
GAAAAAATCAGAGTCTGGAAAAAATCATGAGTAAGAAAATGATTATTCCGACAGGCTCCTAGCCTGTGTGACCCTTGCCGCCACCCCTGTGGCTTTGCGAACACTGCTTGGAGAGCCTCCTAAACAAGTCATCCCTTTAAGTATGGATAAGGATCTCGTGCGCTATTTTTTTCTTGGTGATAGCAAAAGAAGTGAAATTCTTGATGAAAGTTTTTTGGAAGAAATCCGATTTCTGTTGGCTTTTGGTGCAGTCCTTCAGGCGGGGGGAGTTTCCCAATCCCCATGGCTTGATCAGCTTCGTTGGATTCTCTCCTTCCTTAAAGGGGAGAAAGGTTATGAAATTGTCCGGGGGACTTTTCCTATGGCCTTTGAAGCGTTACCCTTTCCCCAAGGGTGGCAGCAGGGAACGAATCGAGGTTTTGGGCTATCGACGGTGGTAGAAGGTCCAAATCTTCTTGGCCGTGCCGAAGCGCCAATTTTTGGCATCGGTTTTAATGAGGGATGGGGAATGGCTTTTATCGAAGGAGGGATGACTTTTTTACAGCTTCATGTTCAAAATGACGATTTCTCGGTTCCCGCCTGGTTTCTGGATCTTTGGAAAAAGTTTGATGCTTTTATCGGGTAATATGGGGTAACAGCCAGCAGCATTTTATGATTGACCTTCCTTTCAGATATAAGTAGCTAATTTACAAATAAAATTTTTTAAAAATGGAGAAATTATGCCAGGTCTACCTTTACTTTCACGTCCTGTTTTGAATGCGTTTCAAGTTTGGCCAAGGGGGAATGCGGTCATGCCTATTAGACATGGTCGTAGGATGGAGGTTCATCCCATTCACCCAAGACATTTAGCGCATATTGGGTCCACCATTGATGGAATTCACAGAGAAGTTAATGGAGTGAGATCTGGATCCTGGCGAGATAGTATTTTGGTCGATCCAACCGCTTCTCCCAGTCTTGCAGGTCATAATTGGAGGTTGGTATCTTCGTCTCGGACGAGGGAAGTTCCAAGAGATTCTTTTGTACATTCCAATGGGAGGGATAGAATGGATCCCGATTTTAGAGCTGACCGTTTTGTGAGTGTTGAAACACAATCGAGAGCCCGAATAATCGACTTGGGTATGCAAACCTATTCCGGAGAGGCCGCCATTAATTACCAGGTTAGAATGTCCTCACAGGATGAACCCCATAGAGCTTTTATGGAGGCAAGTAAATCTTCAGTTCATCTTCGCTTAACCATGACTTTTTCCCAGCTCTTAAACTTTTTAACAGATCCCATCCTTGCCTTTCTCGTTGGCGGGCATTTTGAAGGGATTTATAAAAATAGGACGATGGCACTTGCGCTTGCAGACATTTTACAGGCAGATCCCATGGCTGACCAATTTGGGTTGGATCATCTTGTCATTTTTTCTTCAGAACGCCGTCATTCTGAAAAACCATTGGTGCGAACGCCCGGTGGATTGGTTCCCGTTACGAGCACTTTAGTAGCGCAGACATGGATTCCTGATAGTGGTAGGTTTGATTTTATCCCAGGGATAAGGGTTTCGACAGAAGTTGAGGGTTTTTCCTTTGATGATCATCGCCTTGACACGATAGCCACCGCGGGTTCACGCGATGTTCATGGGCATCTTCCTTGTTTGAGGATCAAATTTTCAGGTGAAGCATGGCAGATTGATTGTGTTGCCCTTTTTGATGATGAAGATCCAGTTCAATTTCCACTTTTGATAGGTGCTCTTTGGATGTCGTTGGACCGGTTTATCCTCGAACAAAATAAGCCAAGAGCCTTAGAAGAAAACCATCCTTTATAAGGATTTTTTGAATGATGAGTCGAAGGAATAATTCAACTTTCCCTAGTACTATTTCTCAAATATTTCTCCATGTCTCTCAATCCCATCGTATTAATCACATTCCCTTTCTCCATCCACCCCTTACGAGCAATGCCCACGCCGTATTCAAAATCCGCAACACCTTTTACATTATGAGCATCCGGGTTGATGGAAATTTTCAGGCCTTTTTCTTTGGCATAGTGCAAATGCCGCCAGTCGATGTCTAAACGATAGGGGTTGGCGTTGAGTTCGATGATTTTTTTGTGTTTGACGGCGGTATCAATTATTTTTTTGACATCCAGTTGATAGGGTTCGCGTGAAAGAAGAAGGCGGCCCGTCATGTGGCCCAGCATGGTGGTGAAAGGATTTTGGAGGGCCTTGATGATTCTTTCGGTCATTTCTTTTTCCGTCATCTTAAAACGGGAATGGATGGAGGCGATGACGAAATCAAATTTTTTAAGCGTTTTTTCGTCATAATCAAGCGAACCATCGGCCAAAATATCGGATTCAATTCCTTTAAAAATCTTGAAATTTTTTAATTTTTTATTAAACGCCTCGATTTCTTTGTGTTGCTTTTCAATATCCGCATTTTTAAGCCCATGGGCATAAAAGGCCGACTGGCTGTGATCTGAAATTCCGATGTATTCAAGCCCCAGTCCCTGAGCCGCTTTCACCATTTCCTCCAAGGAAGCTTTCCCATCGCTATAAGTGGTGTGATTATGGAAAATTCCCTTGATGTCTTTTGCAGTGAGGAGTTGAGGGATTTTGTTTTTCTCTGCGGCTTGGATCTCGCCTTGATTTTCCCGCATTTCAGGAGGGATGTATGAAAGCCCCAAATGTTTGTAAATTTCCTCTTCGCTCTTGCAAACAATGAGTTTTTCTCCCTTGAAAAGCCCGTATTCATTCATTTTCATTTCCATCGATTGGGCTCTTCCACGCAGCGCCACGTTATGTTCCTTGCTCCCGGTAAAATGATGGAGGGCATAGGGGAATTCTTTTTGGCTGACACAACGTAGGTCGACTTGGATTCCGTTTGAAAGAACGACACTCGATTTGGTTTCGCCATGAGATATAGCTTGTTGCAGCCCGGGAAGGGTGACGAAAGTTTTCATCACCGCTTTCGGATCGTCAGAGGCCGCCACAAAATCGATGTCTTTAACCACTTCTTTGCAACGTCTAAGCGATCCGGCAACGGAAATTTGTTGTACGTGTTTGTTCTTTTTTAAAATTTCAAGAACAGCGTTTGCTTCACGGTAGGCTTTTGAAAACAGGAAAAGGCTTTCATTTTTTTTATGAAATTGAATGCCTTCCAGAATTTTTTTCTGCGATTTTTCACCAAACCCTTTTAATGTAAGCAACCTGTTTTCATGGCAGGCATATTCGAGTTCCCCAATGGATTTAATGCCCAATTCTTCATAGAGGTGCTTGGCTTTTTTGGGGCCAAGGCCGGGGAGTTGGATCATTTCCAAAAGTCCTTGGGGGATTTCTTTTTTGAGGTCGGAATAAAATTTGAGTTTGCCCGTATTGAAAAGTTCGGTAATTTTTTCAGTCATGGCCTGGCCGATTCCGGGAAGGTTTTCCAGTTCGTGGGTTGAAATAAGTGTTGCTATGTCCTGGGAGGAAGTTTCCAAACTTCGTGCGGCATTGTGATAGGCCCTTACTTTGAAGGGATTTTCTCCTTTAAGCTCCAAAAGGGTGCCGATTTCATCGATAATAGAAATTATTTGTTGTTTGTTCACAGGATGGTTTATAGGAAGAAACGATTTTAGAAATCAATAGGGAAGGTTGCGTTTGATACAATTTTAAGCTCTTAAATTGGACATGGTGAGCCCCGTCGAACCATGGACTTATTTATTGGAGAGTACGCGGTTCGACAGGGCTCACCGTGTCCTAAAAATGCCCAAAGTAACTTTTGTTACAGATAAAATTACGGTTGAAGTTCCCGTTGGGGCGGCCATTCCCGACATTGTAGACCAATGCGGGGCCACCCTTCCCTTTGGTTGTCGCATGGGAAGTTGCGGCACTTGCCGGTGTATTATTGAGGAAGGTCTGGAAAATTTGAATTCCCTCACCCAGGAAGAAAATGCCCTGTTCGAAAACCTGACTTCAGTAGGGGCTACCGAACGCTTGGGTTGCCAATTGAAGATCATGGGGGATGTAAAAATCAGGTCTTAATTACCACCACCAGGTACAAGCTTTAACAGTCGTCGTTATAGGGTCTTGTCTAAAGGCGGGCGCTAGCGCTAGAGAGGTAGGGCCTACAACCATGCTACAGTAAATGCTGGCACTCCCTTTGGCAATAGTCCAGCCGGTAGTCCATCCAGCAGAAAGAATATCGAAAAGACCCACTTCTCTATGGGCCTCGGGATCAGCAGGTGGCAGATCGGCCTTTTTTTTACGTCCTTCTGCAAAATCACGAATTGTTTCTGGGTCAATTGGCAAGCTTCTTATTGCAGCTAAAACAAAAGTATTTTTCTCTTCAATTTCTAAAACTTGTTTTCTTTTTGTAGGATCTTTTATTTGATTGATGAATCGAGCATTAGAAAGAGTTTGGCTTAAAATATCGCGTGCATCCCTTTCTTCTAAGGAATGAGCTTTATAGCCAGTTACAGAGCGTGTGGGGTCCTTTCCCGGAACAATCCAAAAGATGCTGTCGAGTACTAAATTTAGCTGATCTTGGGCTAATTGTCTTTTTTCAGGGTCCGTTGGTAATAAGTGGTAGCTCTCTTCAACAACAACAGCATTGACATGATCTTTTTCCATGGCCAGTAGTTCATCACGGCGATCAGGGGTTGAAGCATAAGCTTTGCGGATGAGAAGATTGTTTTCGTAAGCCGTTCCTAATACGTTTCCCATAGAATGTGCTTCATATGCCTTGTAACTAGCAGGCAAACGTCCAGCCATGATTTCAATAAGAATAGTACGTAGAGGGGTGGTAATTTCTGTGGGCCTTTTATCAAAGGCCAAAGAAGCTTGCGCCGCACTTTGGTAAGCGGCCTCCAGTGACTCTTTATTTCTCCCTATGCAACGGCGTATTCCAGTCCCACGCTGAGATGCTAATTCAATAATGTCTGATGTGTTTTGTTCTAAAGCAGAAGCATTTTGATCAGGGGTAAAAGCTTGATTGATACTTGCTGTGATTTCTCCTTGTTTCTCAGACTGAGCAGTTTGATAAAACCAATTAGCCCGCAAAGCTTTTAATGCCTTGGCCTTTTCGGCTGCTAAAAGAGAATCTATTTTTGGAATATCTTCTGCATAACAATCCCGAATGGCTCCGCCATTAAAACGAGCAGCATTTACGATGTTTTGTTGAAATCCCTCTTCAGAATAGGGGGTATATCGACCTTGATAACAGCTACAAGCTTGGACAGAATCAAATTCTCCCATAAATCCTCCCTTTATATTTCAAGATGTTATTCCCCTTTTGTCCTTAAAGCCCCCTATCGAAGCGCTTGTGGGAATGCAAGGTTTTTGTGCGTTTGCTACTTTTTTACTCTCTGGACCCGTCATAAATACCGTATTGACATACGGTATATATACTGGTAAGTTCTGCCCATGGAAACTGCCCGTAAAATAACCATTCTTCTCCCCGAAGATCTTCTTCATAAGGCCCAAAAAGTCACTCAAGAGGGCATTACCCCTACCATCCGAAAAGGTTTGGAGCTCCTTGCCGCGTCAAAATTTTATGAAAACCTCCTCAAACGTCGGGGTACTTATAAATTCGGCATTTCTCTTAAACAATTGCGTGAGGATCGTGACGTATGATTGCCGTCGATACGAGTTCCTTAATCGCTTATTTTGCGGGTGAAGAAGGTATGGATATCAATGCCGTTCATTTGGGGTTGGAACAAAAAATCGCTGTCCTTCCTCCAGTCGTTTTAAGCGAAATTTTAAGTGATCCTAAATTGCCCCATTCATTGATGATGGATCTTAAAGGTATACCTTTATTAGATGTTTTAGATGATTATTGGGAGCGGACGGGCATCCTCAGGTCAAAAATTCTTAAAAATGGTCATAAAGCAAGATTGGCCGACAGCCTGATCGCTCAGATTTGCATCGATCATGATGTGCCGTTAATCACAAGAGACAAGGATTTCAGGAACTTTGTACGTATTGGCGGATTGAGGTTATTTGAATAATGGCGAAAAATAAAACCGTCTACTCCTGCCAGCAATGCGGTTACCAGTCACCCAAATGGGTGGGGAAGTGTCCCGACTGCAATCAATGGAATACCTTGGCTGAAGAAACTTTTTCTCCTTCCGAAAAAACGCGGGAAGGTTTTTTTGTCCTTCAAAGTGAAGAGGCTTCTCCCTTAAGTCAGATATCCCTTGAAAAGAAAAAACGCTACGAAGTGGGTGTGGCTGAGCTTGACCGCGTGCTGGGTGGGGGCATTGTTCCCGGTTCGTTGGTGCTTATTGGGGGCGACCCCGGCATTGGCAAGTCAACTTTGGTCATCCAGGCTTTGGATCAGTTGGTCAAAAGAGGGGTGAAGGTTTTGTATGCCACCGGCGAGGAATCCAAAGAGCAAATCAAAATGCGCTGCGAGCGCCTTAAAATAAGTTCTGATTTACTTATTCTGGCCGAAAATTCCGTCGAACGAATCATTACCCAGGTTCAAAAATTAAAACCCGATGTTTTGGTGGTTGATTCCATTCAAACTGTTTATTTATCCAGCCTTGAATCAGCTCCGGGTTCAGTTTCGCAGGTGCGCGAATCAGCCGGCAAGTTCATGTATCTTTCCAAAACAACGGGCTTGGCCACGATGCTTATCGGGCATGTCACCAAAGAAGGGAATTTGGCCGGCCCGCGGGTGTTAGAACACATGGTTGATTGTGTTTTGTATTTTGAAGGGGATGCACGCCAGCATTACCGCATTTTGCGCACGATGAAAAACCGTTATGGTTCCACCAACGAAATCGGCGTGTTTGAAATGAAAGAAGCGGGCCTTGGTGAAGTGGCCAACCCCTCGGCTCTTTTTGTCCCTGACAAGGAATCGGCGGGTCCCGGATGTGCCATTACGGCCTCTCTGGAAGGAGTGCGCCCGTTTCTGGTTGAAATCCAGGCGTTGGTCTCTTCCTCTACACTTGCAAATCCACGCCGAACAACTTTGGGAGTGGATAATGGCCGTGTTTCCATGATGGTGGCTATTTTGGAAAAAATTGTCGGTCTGAATTTGTATGCGCAGGATATTTATGTGAATGCCGCCGGTGGCTTTAAAATTGTGGAGCCGGCAGCCGATCTGGCCATTATTGCAGCGCTGGTTTCCAGTTTTCGCAACAAAAACTTCCATGTGGGAACTTTTGTTGTGGGGGAAGTGGGGCTTTCAGGTGAAGTGCGTGCCGTGCAAGGTTTGGATATTCGAATCAAAGAAGCCATCAAAATGGGATTTAAACATTTTGTCCTTCCTAAAACCAAGGATTTGATCCTTCCTTCCTCTGTTGAAGGGGTTAAGGTTTCCCATGTGTCCCAGGCTCTTGAAATGCTGGGCCTTTCGTAATATAAAATCTTTAAATTTTAAATATTTAGGTTAGATATTTAGGTTAGATTGTATGGTTCGACGAGGCTCACCATGTCCAAATAAGGACACCCTGAGCTTGTCGAAGGGTAGAAAACCAACAAATTATGCTTGTCGTTTAAATTCTCCTATAGTAGGGAAACCCCCTTATTTTTTTAAGAGGTATGATTATGAAAGAAGGCATTCATCCAGAATATAAAAAGGCAAAAGCCGTTTGTTCGTGTGGAAATATCGTCGAAACAGCTTCGGTAAGCGATACCATCCATGTTGAAATCTGTTCGGCGTGCCATCCATTTTTTACCGGGAAGCAAAAACTTTTGGATACCGCGGGTCGTGTGGAACGTTTCCAGAAAAAATGGGCTAAAAAAGAAGATTTGGTCCAAAAGAAAAAAGGCCCTCGTACGATTACCATTCAAGATTAGTAGGGGCGTATTGCGATACGCCCCTACTAGGTAAACCTCCCAGTGGTGTGGGTTTAGGTTTGCATGGTCCCGCCCCGGGCAACTGGGGCGGGATTTTTTTTCGGTAAATAAAAAATGGCCATCTGCTTCGTTGCCTCCTTGGCCACTCCCTGCGACGTACGTTCAAGTACGTCTCGGTCGGGCCTCGTCGGACGCCTCACATCTGACCATTTTTTATTTACCTCACTCGTGACATGTTTTCCAAACTCCAACAAGTCGAACAACGTCACCGCAAACTTACCGAAAAGCTTCACGATCCGGCAGTGACGAACAACTCTCAAGAATTTCAAAAACTGGCCAAGGAAGAAGCCAGTCTTCGCCTGATTGTTGAAACCTATCAGATTTATAAGAAAAAAAATTCGGAACTTGAACAGAACAAACTCATGCTTGTTCAGGAAAAAGATGAATCGCTTCGCGAATTGGTGAAGGCTGAAATGCCCATCCTTGAAAAAGAGGTTGAGGAACTCACCGGGCAACTTAAGATCCTTCTTTTACCCAAAGATCCAAATGACGATAAAAATATTTTTTTGGAAATAAGGGCGGGTACAGGGGGAGATGAAGCGGCTCTTTTTGCTTCCGATTTGTTTCGCATGTACAGTCGCTACGCCGAAAAAAACCGTTGGACTGTTGAGATTGCTTCCGAAAGTTCCACCGGTATTGGTGGTTTTAAGGAAATGATCGTTCTCATTTCAGGAGAGAGGGTTTATTCAAAATTGAAATATGAAAGTGGTGTCCACCGTGTGCAACGGGTGCCAAAAACAGAGGCTTCGGGGCGGATTCATACCTCAGCGGTGACTGTGGCGGTTATTCCAGAGGCGGATGAAGTTGAAGTCAAAATTGATCCCAATGAATTACGCATTGATGTGTATCGTTCCGGAGGGCATGGGGGGCAAAGCGTGAATACGACGGATTCGGCTGTGCGTATCACCCATATTCCCACGGGTATGGTGGTGATTTGCCAGGACGAAAAATCGCAACACAAGAATAAGGCCAAGGCCATGAAGGTCTTAAGAGCCAGGCTTTATGACCAAATGTTAACCGCCCAGCAAGAAGCTGAAGCCAAGGCCCGCAAGGAACAAGTAAAAACGGGGGACCGTAGTGAAAAGATTCGTACTTATAATTTTCCTCAAAACAGGCTCACCGACCATCGCATTGGATTGACGGTCTATCAACTTGATTCGGTGATGGAAGGAAATCTGGACCTGGTGTTGGAACCTCTTTTGACTCATTATCAGGCGGAAGCTTTAAAGAAATCGGATTCCTAAAATCCCCCCTCCCTGGAGGGGAGGGGGTGAGGGGGAGGGTGGAGTTCAATTAGTGCACCCCTCTCCCTAACCCTCTCCCTCAAGGGGAGAGGGGAAAAGAATTTATGCCCCCCTGGACCATCCTCTCCCTTCTTGATTGGACGACCAACCACTTTAAAAAAAATGGGATTGAATCGGCGCGCTTGGATGCTGAACTTTTGTTGGCGCATGTGCTGGAATGCGACCGGATGAAGCTCTATCTTCAGTTTGAACGTGTCCTTACCGAAGATGAGTTGGCGGTTTTTAAAAAACTCATCCAACGTCGCCTTCAAGGGGAACCCATTGCTTATTTGACTGGGGAAAAAGAATTTTGGTCCATGTTGTTTCAGGTGGGTCCGGGTGTTTTGATTCCAAGGCCGGAAACGGAAGTGTTGGTGGAGAAAGTTATAGGGGCGATTCATGAATCGCCCTTACGAAATGTAGGGACAGGTCGCGACCTGTCCCTACGGGTTCTCGACATCGGTACCGGATCCGGCATTTTGGCCATCACTTTGGCCAAAGAATTTCCCCAGGCGCAGATTGAAGCATGGGATATTTCAGAAGAGGCGCTTATCTATGCGCGAAAGAATGCCGAAAGGCATGGGGTGGGGGAGAGGATTAAATTTTTGAAAAAAGACATTCGGGGATTGGGTAACGCCCCCCAACCCCCTCTTAAATTAAGAGGGGGCGAGGGGGAGTTATTCCCCGGATCCTTCGACCTCATCATCTCCAACCCCCCTTACATTGCCTCATCAAAAATAAATTCGTTACCCAAGGAAATTTCTGTTTTTGAACCCAAACAGGCTTTGGATGGCGGTGAAGATGGCCTTGATTTTTACCGGCTCTTAAGCCAGTGTGCTGGAAATTTTTTAAATTCTGGCGGAATCCTGGCCGTAGAAATTGGGGAAGATCAGGGAGAAACGGTCCCAAAGATTTTTAGCGATGCGGGGTTGGCGGAAATTCAGGTGACCAAGGATTATGCGGGATTGCCAAGAGTGGTGATTACAAAAAAAACGTAGGGGCGGGTCTGTGACCCGCCAGGGCAGGTTACAAACCTGCCCCTACAAGATCAATCATGGACAAAATCGTCATCGAAGGTGGAAGAAAATTAAAGGGAAGGGTTCCCGTTTCAGGTTCCAAAAATGCGGCTTTGCCCATTATTGCGGCTTCTATTTTGACCTCTGGATGGAATGATTTTTCAAACATCCCCGATCTGGCTGATATTTGCACCATGCTCAAACTTCTGGAAGGGATGGGGGTTGAAGTGGAAGCCTCCAAACATCGTGTCAAGCTCAAGGCTGACAAAGTCAGACACGCCGAAGCTCCCTATGACTTGGTCCGCACCATGCGAGCCTCGGTGGTTGTGCTTGGGCCGCTTGTGGCACGCCTTGGTTATGCGCGGGTTTCTCTTCCGGGCGGATGCGCCATTGGAGCCAGACCCATTGATCGCCATTTAAAAGGTTTGGAAGCCATGGGAGCCACCATCACCCTTGAAGGGGGTTATGTTGAGGCCCGGGCCAAAAAATTGAAGGGAGCCCATTTTCGTTTTAGTGATGTCACGGTTACAGGAACAGAAAATTTGATGATGGCGGCCTGTTTGGCCGAAGGGCAAACCGTTTTGGAAAACTGTGCCCGTGAACCGGAAGTGGTTGATTTGGCCCATGCGCTTAATCAAATGGGGGCTTTTATTGAAGGGGCGGGGACAGAAACGATCACCATCGAAGGGGTGAATGAACTTTCAGGTACGGAGTACTCCATTATGCCCGACCGTATTGAAGCGGGAACTTTTTTGATCGGGGCGGCCATGACGGAAGGGGATGTGACGGTGGAGGGGATTTCCGAAGAATATGTGCATGCCCTTGTTGAAAAATTGCGGGAAGCCGGAGCCCTTGTTGATGTCGGTGAGGATTCCATTCATATAAAAGGTTCATCAAAAATTCACAGTGTGGATATTTCCACACAACCCTATCCCGGTTTTGCCACCGATTTTCAGGCGCAGTTCATGGCATTAATGGCACTTGCTGATGGCACCAGTGTTATTTCGGAAAATATTTTTGAGAATCGTTTTATGCATGTGGCTGAACTCAATCGCATGGGGGCTGATATAAAACTGGAAGGGCATACAGCCGTTGTGCGTGGTGTTCCCAAATTATTGGGCGCGCCGGTGATGGCGACTGATCTTCGTGCCTCGGCCTCCCTTGTTTTGGCAGGGCTTGCTGCTGAAGGAATCACAGAAATCCACCGTGTCTATCACATCGACCGCGGTTACGAACACATTGAACGCAAATTCCGAAAACTGGGGGTACGCGTTAAAAGAGCGAAGGTGAAATATTAATGGGGATCATTTCGGTGATATCAACGAAATGATCCGGTTTTAATCTTGGAAAGGTAGTTTTTATGTCCAAAGAACTTCAAAAAATTTCTCCGTTTGAACGTATCCGTCGCATCAATGCTAAAGGCCATGAATCTTGGTCCAGCCGTGATTTTGCTCAAGTGTTGGGTTACACCGATTATCGCAATTTTGAACAAGTGATCCAGAAGGCCCGCACAGCTTGTTTTAACAGTGGCCAGAGTATCGAAGACCATTTCGTTGATATCAACGAAATGGTCACCATTGGGAGTAAAGCTAACAGAGAAGTAAAAGCGATTCTTCTTTCTCGTTACGCTTGCTACCTCATTATCCAAAACGCCGATCCCGCCAAAGAAATAGTTGCCTTAGGACAAACTTATTTTGCCATGCAGACTCGAAGGCAAGAGTTGTCGGATCAGTCGACAGAAAATGAGCGTCGTCTGTTACTTCGTGATGAAATCAAAATTCACAACTTGCGGTTGGCTGAAACAGCCAAACGGGCCGGTGTCATTACTTCCTTGGATTACGCCATTTTTCAAAATCATGGTTACATGGGGCTTTATGGGGGCATGACGGTTCGGGATATTCACCATCAGAACCCCGCTGAGGACCACGGGCGTAA
>MGPH01000061.1:0-3108 GCA_001797365.1 Deltaproteobacteria bacterium GWA2_45_12 | reverse complement strand
AAGGAGAGTATCAACTGAAATTATTTTGAATCCGGTGTCTTTGGTGCCACGGGCGTAAGCCCGTGGGGCCCCATGTAAAAAATTAAAAAAAGGGCAACAAATTCTTGATCACATGGGTAGCACTGAACTGGCCGCCAATCTTTTTAGAGCCACACAAACAGAAGAAAAAATTCGACGTGAAGAAATTACAGGAAAACAAAAAGCCAATCAAACGCATCGGGAAGTGGGTGCCAAGGTGCGTCGAACAATTCGAGAACTGGGAGGAAGTATGCCGGAACACTTGGTTGTGGCTGAAAATATCAAAAAGTTAAGAACAAAACAGAAGCAACGGTATTTAAAAACGGCACCAAAATCCTAGCAACTATTTCCTGCTTCCGCCGAAAATCATGGGATATGGCGGGTACTCCAAAATCCTTCGATGTTCAAACCGTGGCGGCGACTCCTCCTTCCCACTATGGGAGTTTTTGGGGGTTGTCCCTGACTGATTTCAAAAATCTCATCCCCGCGGGGGACCCTCGTTTGGATCCTTTTATGGAGGAACTCGAACCCATCGTTGACCAAAACGGATCTTCTTTAAAGATTGATGATTATCAAGAAGCCGAAAAAGCCCAAAAATTGTGGTCGAAATATTTTTTAGAAGGCAAATCCGTCAGCGAGTATGATCAATTTCTTGGAAACTACGCCAAAATTTATTTTTCCAGCCATCGCGATGAAATCAAAAAAACATATTTTCCGGTCATGTTTCCGGATCACCCCTTCGCCAAGTTATTTGATACCCTTCCCCTCGATGATTTGCCCGACATGCGTGGGTTGGTGACATTCACCGAGACGGCTTTTTTGGCGGCTCATAAACTTCCCCAGATTGTCCGTGATCGGGTTCTGTCGGTTTTGTATCCGGCCTCCGGCTCACATGTGGCGGCTCTTTATATGTCTTTGATGCTTATGGATGCCAACATCATTGATCGTGCGAATTTTGTTTTTACTGAGATTGATGCGAATCGTTATCAAGATCTCCAACGATGCCTCAATGAGGCTTTGGCACAAGGTGTTTTCGATAAAGTAGAATATTCAAAACCCCAAAATTTTGAGGAAGGCAACGAATCCAAAGTGGTCATCACTTATCAAGGCAAACCCATTACTCTGACCTTTGCGCTTAACCGAAGCGGCAAAGATTATTTCCGTCCCGAATATTTGGAACAAGCCGATGTGGTTGTCATCCATGATCCAGGAAGTGACGGAGATATTCAACATAGCTTTGATCTTTTATCCCAAGTGCTTATGGCTAAAAAAACAGCCGGTATTCAAAAAGGCCAGTTAGTAGTGATGGAAAAAACCACCCCTTATGATGGAAATGGTTTTTCCGGAGGCTCGCTTTTACCCAAAGAAATGTGGAATCGGGAACTCACAGGCCCCTTTGGGCATTGTGGGGGATATAAAGGGGTTGGAGAGGTGGAAGGGTGCCATTTTAAAACAGCCCAGCTTATTGATTTAAATGATCTTTCTTTACAAACCCTTGTTCAGGCTGCTCCCAATGCTGCAGCTTTGAGTTTCAAACTCTTTAGACCCGAAATGAGACCCTCGATTGCGACCCCATAACCCCTAAAAAATACCAAAGTTAACTATTGATCCCACCATAAATTTGGATTAATGTCCCCAAACTGTCTAATTTTGTGGTTTAAGTACTTACAAAATCAAAAGTTTTAGGGGGTCCTCTTTTAGATAGATAGAGGAGAGGCATGGCATGAAAATTCTTCGCACGACGGACCGTAACTTTCGTTACGATTTTGGAAAAGTTTATAAAAATCGTTTAGAAATTTCTGAATCCATTCAAAAAGATGTGATGGCAATTTTGGATGATATCAAGCGCATGGGAGATCAGGCGCTTTTTAAATACACCGAAAAATTCGATGCCTTTGCCGTCAATACAAAAAATGTTGAAGTAACTTCCAAAGAAATAAGTGTGGCTTCCAAAAAAATACCTGCCCGTGATCTTCAGATTTTAAAAAGCGTTGCCAAACGCATTGAAGATTTTGCCAAACAACATTTAAATCAATCATGGCAGACGAGCAAAGACGGTGCCACTTTGGGTGTTCGTTATACCCCCTTGGAGCGCGTGGGAATTTATGTCCCAGGCGGAAAAGCGGCCTATCCATCCAGTGTTTTAATGACAGCTATTTTGGCCCGTGTTGCGGGAGTTTCTGAAATTATCATGTGCAATCCATGGCCCCGTGGCGAATCAAACTTTGCTGTGTTGGCGGCGGCAAAAATTGCCGGCGTTTCCAAAATTTTCAAGGTGGGCGGGGCCCAAGCCATTGCGGCCATGGCCTATGGGACAAAAAGCATTCCCAAAGTCGACAAAATCGTGGGGCCGGGGAATGTTTATGTCACCTGTGCCAAAAAATTTGTGTATGGAGATGTTGATATCGACATGCTTGCAGGTCCTTCAGAGGTGTGTGTGTTAGCCGATGGGAGTGTTTCTGCCGCCTACATTGCGGCTGACTTATTGGCCCAGGCAGAACACGACCAGATGGCCTGCCCTCTTTTGGTCACAACCGATTCCAACTATGCCAGCCGTGTGGATGGGGAAGTGCGCATGCAACTGGCCCGTCTTTCACGAAAAGATATTGCCGGTGTTTCCATTCAAAAACGGGCCCTGATTGTTTTGGTGCGCAATATGGATGAGGCTATTGACCTGGTCAATGAAATTGCCCCTGAACATCTGGAACTGGTGGTTAAAAATCCTGAGTCTTTTGTTGATCGTATTAAACATGCCGGGGCCATCTTTTTGGGGGAACATACTCCTGAAACCATGGGGGATTATATTGCCGGCCCAAGCCATGTTTTGCCTACCAGTGGTTCGGCTCGTTATTTTTCGGTGTTGCAGGCCAATGCCTTTCTTAAGGCCACCAGCATTGTTTCATTAACCAAACAGGCCTTTCAAAAATTAGGGCCCGATGCCAGCCGTTTTGCCGAAATGGAAAGTTTGACAGCTCATGCTGCCGCAATAAATGTGCGCCTTGGCTAGGAGCCTGTCGGAATAATCATTTTCTTACTCATGATTTTTTCCAGACTCTGATTTTTTCGTGAACTCATTGTTCTGTAAATCCA
>MGPH01000060.1 GCA_001797365.1 Deltaproteobacteria bacterium GWA2_45_12 | reverse complement strand
CGGTTTAAATGTTTTCATGCCTCCTTATATCAAAAACCGGGGCTGTTGCCGATCATGAATTACTAAAAATGTTTCCCCGACAGGCTCCTAGAGTATTGGCACCTACATTATTTCAGCCTTGCGTTTTCAAGAAAGTTGATTCTGGACCAACTAAAGGATTCTCTAAGAAAGAGGTCCTCCCTCAATTTCAAATTCGATAATTGGAGCCGAGTTGTAAAGTATCGTTGGGCGCTTAAACCCCTTTCTGCCGAAGGGAGTACTTTGACTGATGCGGGAGGTCGATTCAATATTGGGGATATAGACCCAAACCGTTTTCCAGCTTTTCCGGCGTTGTATCTAGGAGAAGATGCGGAGACCGCATTAAAAGAAGTTTTTGGGAAAAAGCCACAGCAAAAAGGATTGGATGCTTTAGATTTCAGTTTGACTAACCCAGATTCCTACAGCCTTGTGCGGGTACAAGGGCAATTGGAGATGGTTCTGGATTTGACACACATGGAAAACTTGCGAGACTATTTTGAACTGATTAAGAAAATTAAATTTCCCAAGTACGTAGAGACAACGGCAAAGATTTTGAAGCTGCAGAAGCCCAGGACAATCAAAAATCTTTCGGAACTAAAGAAGAGTTTATTGGAGCCAAATTGGCGCATTTTCCCAATGCAATATGATATTCCAGCAAATTCCCAAATTCTTGGTCAAATTGTAGAAAATGCTGGCATTCAAGGTGTTCTTTATCTATCCGTTCAGGGAGGAAAGAAATGCTTGGCTGTTTTTCCACGTAATTTAGAAAATTCCACAGCCTTTGTTCAGCTCATGGATCCATTGCCTGAAGGAACGAATATTGAGTCTAAACTGGATATGAATTCCTGGAAAAAATTGGTTTGATATGTGGGTAAGACGAGTTTGGGTGTCCGCCCCCCAATTTATCGTTTCTAACCGTTTGAAATTATTAAATAAAAAATAAGTAAACAAAAAGCAACTCTGGGCGGTTTGTTTCCCGATAATATCTGTGGAAGGAGATATTTTATGCCAGTAACAGTACCCGGAGCATCCAATCAAAATCAACCCGCTCAGCCGGATTTTAATGAGCAGGCATGGATTGATGAACAGAATAAAAAGGCGGCAGCCCAAGTTGCTAAAAATGAGCAAGAAGCGGCGAATAACCGTCATGCGACGGAGGCCGGTGCTACGATCGCTACAGCTATTAACCCCATTGCGGGTGCGGTGGTCGGTGTGGTTTCCGGTCTTATTGAAATTTTTGCCGGGGATACAGCCAGTGGGGCAAGTGCCATCGCCAGTGGAGCCGCAGGGGGTATTAAAGAAGCTAAAAAACCGGATCCAGTGCCTCAACCAAATATTCTTGCAGAAGCTCAAGCGAATCGAAAAACTCCAGAAGGAGCCAATGGCCCTGTTGCAATAAAAGCCGAACCAGAAGGTGTTGATAGAGAGAAAAAAGGCAAAGGGCCCGCAAGCGCTTCAACACTCATGTACAATTCAGACGTATTAGAAGATCCATCGAGGCTGGAACGTCAAACCAAGCTTGCTTAAAAAAGAGATTTTTTGTGATCCTTTCTTGACATTTTTTACCTTCTTCTTTACAACAAAAAGAGTCCTAAGTTTAAGCCCTTATAATTTAAGGGCTTTTCAATACCTTCTGCATGACAAAACGCGCCATTAAGCTTTGTAAAGAAGATGCCTGCAAAAACGAGCAAACCACCATGGGGTATTGCCGTCTTCACTATCTTAAAAACTGCCGTAAAATCCGCGAAAAACAAAAGAAGAAGGCCGCCCAAAGTTTGAACAAATATATCGATTTCATCATGAAGAAACACCCCGACAATTATGTTGAAACCATCAAGCACGACCTTCGTCATGCAGGTCGTTTTCAACAGCGCGCCGAAGAATATTTTTCGGATGATGGTTTTAATGATGTCATGGGGGAGGTGGACATGGGGCAGGAAGTTGAACGTATTGTGGGGAACCTTAAAGTAGACGAAACCGTCTAGCTGTTTCCTATTTTCTTTCTTGATTATCCCTTCATTTAGTTGCTAGTCGCTAGTAATTCGGGGTCTACTAGCGACTCATTTATGAAAGCTTTCATCAAAACATACGGCTGCCAAATGAACGAGCAAGATTCGCTTCAAATGGGGGGGATTTTGTCCCGTTTGGGATATGGAAAAACCGAAGACCCCCTTCAAGCTGATTTTATTCTGTTTGTCACCTGCAGCATTCGCGAAAAGTCAGTCCACAAGGTTTATAGTGAGTTGGGGAAACTAAAACCCTATATTGAAAATAACCCCCAATTAGTCGTGGGGCTTTCAGGCTGTGTGGCTCAACAGGAAAAGGGGAATTTGTTTAAGCGGTTTCCTTATCTCGATCTGGTTTTTGGTCCCGATGCCATTTCAAGCTTGCCAAGCATGTTAGAAGAAGTGCGCCTTAAAAAAGGAAGCCTCTTTCCGGCTCATCTGATGAATACCCGTTTGCACACGCGCAAGGATTTTGATTTTGTGAATCTGGTTGCCGAAGATGAAAACCGCGTCCGTGCTTTTGTCAACATTCAAAAAGGGTGTGATAATGTGTGCGCCTTTTGCATTGTCCCCTATGTGCGTGGGCGCGAAGTTTCGCGCCCCAGTGATGAGATTCTTCGTGAAGTGAGCATGCTGGTTGATATGGGAGTAAGGGAAGTGACCCTTCTTGGACAAAACGTGAATTCATATGGGATTAAAGATACGGATGAATTGAAATTTTCCGGTCTTTTGGAAAAAATCGCCACGCAAACCAAAATCGAACGCTTGCGGTTTACCACATCCCATCCCAAGGATGTGGGGGATGACCTTATTGAAAAATTTGCAAGCCTTCCCAATTTGTGTCCCCACTTCCATTTGCCCGTGCAATCAGGCTCCACCAAGATTTTGGAAGCCATGGGCCGCCAATACACACGCGGACAGTATTTGGAAATCGTTTCAAAATTAAAAAAGGTCCGGCCAGGCATTTCACTGACGACAGATATTATTGTCGGGTTTCCTGGTGAAACGGAAGATGATTTCAAACAAACCCTTTCGCTAGTTGAAGAAGCCGGTTTTGATTTGAGTTATTCATTTGTTTACTCGCCAAGGCCTTATACAAGTGCTATCAAACTTGGGGATGATATCTCTACAGAAGAAAAAAACAGGCGTTTAAACCTTCTTTTGGAAAAGCAACGCCAAGTTTCGCGAGAAAATAATATCCGGTTTTTGGGAACAAGACAGGAAGTGCTTGTGGAAACGTGGGATGTGCTTGGTCAGGCATGGATGGGGAGAACTCCCACAAACAAAATTGTTCATTTTAAAACGAATGATTTATCTTTGATTAAAAATGCGGATCATTTGATTGGGAATTTAAGGCAGGTTGTCATCAACCACACAAACCCGCATTCACTTTTAGGAGAGTTAGATCATGGAACTTATCAAAATGAAGGTAACGGGGCTGACCATCGACCCGTTTACCAACATGCCCATCATCATTCTTAAAGACGAGCAGGAAACAATGGCTCTTCCCATTTGGGTCGGTCTTATTGAAGCCTCCGCCATTGCCACCGAGCTTGAAAAAGTTCAGCTTTCACGCCCCATGACCCACGATCTGATGTGCCATATTTTAGCCGAGCTTGAGGCCCATGTTGACAAGATCGAAATTGTTGATTTGGCCGACAATACGTTTTTTGCACAAATCTATCTTTCACATGCCACACACAGTTTTGTCATCGATAGCCGCCCCTCCGATGCCATTGCCATGGCTTTAAGGACACGAGCCCCCATTTTTGTGAACAAAACAGTCATGGAAAAATCCCGTCGCATCGATCTTTCAAAAGAAATGGATGAGGGAAAAGTAAAAGAACAAAAATGGACGGAAATTCTGGAAAGTCTGGCCCCTGAAGATTTTGGAAAATACAAAATGTGATGCGTCACTTTCGTTATTTTTTACGACAGAATATCATTCTTTTGTGGGCCCCTGTGGTTTGTTTTTATGGGCTCATTTTTTATTTATCAAGCCAACCTCCCGAATCTTTAAACATACCCCACCTTTTTGAAGGTTTTGATAAACTGCTGCACTTTTTTGAGTTTGGCATGCTCGGCTTGTTTGTCATGCGTTCGGTGATCTGGGAACGCTATTATCATCATTGGTCGAAACGTTCCTGGCTTTATACGCTCTTGCTCATAGGAGTGTTGGCTCTTGGAGATGAATACCACCAATCTTTTGTGCCCGGGCGTGAAGTTTCTTTTTGGGATTGGCTGGCCGATATTGGTGGAGGAATAATAGCTATTGTTGGAGGAAGACTCCTTTATCGTAAGCATGTTCAGCGTGTGTCCGCTCTTAAAACATAAAAAATCGTATTTTGTGTTTGCTTCCCCGGGTTTTTTATGATTTCCATCTTGGCTATGAGTCTCTTTTCTTTTGATTCTATTCAACCCAAAATTCATGCCTCTTGTTTTGTGGCTCCCCAAGCCTGTGTGATTGGCGATGTTGAAATAGGGGAGGGCTCTTCTATCTGGTTTCAAACGGTGGTGCGGGGGGACGTCAATACAATCCGCATTGGCAAAAAAACAAACATTCAGGATTTATGTATGGTGCATGTGACCAATCGGGATGCCCCCAAGCCTGCCCCCACGGTTATCGGGGATGAAGTTACTGTGGGTCATCGGGTGGTTTTGCATGGTTGCACCATTAAGGACAGATGCCTTATCGGCATTGGAAGCATTATTTTAGACGGTGCTGTCATTGAGGAAGAATGCATGATCGGTGCGGGAAGTCTTGTGACCCCGGGAACAATTATTCCCAGGGGGCATTTGGCATGGGGCTCGCCTGCCAAAGTAACCCGGCCTCTAACAGCGGCTGAAAAAAAATTTCTACGCTTATCGGCGGCTCATTATGCCCAATTGGCAAAAAAGTATGGGGAAGAGGGGGATAGAAAATCATGAATGAAAATATCACCTCATGCAAAAATTTGACAAGCAGAGTGGGGGATCCTTTGGAGGGAATGATGGCCAGGGGCACGAACGCAAAAAAGATACATGGCTTCTTATGTTTGTAGCTGGTATGTGGTTCCATAAACCCCAATATAACGCCGCAGCAGCAGCCAAAGATGCAAAGATGAGCGATGTTCCTTACCAACTAAGCCAGGCTCAATCTGTTGTATCTTTTGAAGTTTGATATGAATTGGAATTCACCATGGATATCCTTGATTCCCCTTTTTGTGTTTAATGCTTTCATGCTTTGCACCGTTTTGGCGTTTCGCCCCATTTATCGCAAAAAGGGAGTCACCCAAGAAATTCAGGAACGTCACGCTTCCAAGTTTTTGAATCGCTGGATGCGTGAATACTGGTTTTGGCTTACCGATCCCATCATTCGTTTTTTTATCCGTTTTCACATTACTCCCAACCAAATCACCTGTCTGGGTACTTTTATTGGTGTTTTGTCGGGCCTCTTTTTTTCTTTGGGGCATTTTGGTTTGGGAGGCTGGTGCATGATTTGGGGCGCCTCCTTTGACATGTTTGACGGAAAAGTGGCCAGGCTAACCAACAAGGAAACAAAATCGGGAGCCTATTTTGATTCGATCATGGATCGCGTTTCCGAAGGGGCTGTTTTTGCCGGGCTCATTTTTTATTATCGTGAAAGCCTTGTTTTATGGATTGCCGTGATGGCCTTGTTGGGATCGTTTATGGTTAGTTATACCAAGGCCAAAGGAGATGAAATGAACGCACGTTACAATGGTGGTTCGATGCAGCGACCGGAACGTATCGTTTATTTGGGAGTGGGGGCCGTTTTTTCGCCTGTTTTTTCTTGGATGCTTTCCCACTATTTTCCCTTGTTAACAACGGAAGCATTGTATGTTCTCCCCCTTTTTCTTGTCGCCCTGATGACATGGGTGACTTCCCTTAATCGTATGAAGAATGTGATGAAAATGCTGGATCAATCCTGCTAGAGCCGCCCCTCGACCCCTCGACTCCGCTCGGGGACCACTCCATTCGGGGAGCATTTTTTAGCGGTCATTGAGCGGAGTCGAAATGCCGCTCCCTTGATTTCTCTTAATTCCTCCTTGTTGTTTTTACCCTCTTTGTTAGATTTACTTTCATGAGTTTGTTTAAATTGACTTCTTCTTATAGTCCCACGGGGGACCAGCCCCAAGCCATCAAACAGCTTGCCCAAGGAATTCAAAACAAATTAAAACACCAGACTCTTTTGGGAGTTACCGGTTCGGGAAAAACCTATACGATGGCTCATGTTATCAATCAGGTACAAAAGCCCACCTTGGTGATGGCGCCCAACAAAACACTTGCCGCCCAGTTGTATTCCGAATTCAAGGAACTTTTTCCGCATAATGCCGTCGAATATTTTGTCAGTTATTACGATTATTACCAACCCGAGGCCTATATGCCTCGTACCGACACTTACATAGAAAAAGATTCGGCCATTAACGAAGATATCGACAAATTGCGCCATGCGGCCACGCATTCTCTTCTTGAACGGCGCGATGTGATCATTGTGGCGTCGGTTTCCTGTATTTATGGTTTGGGTTCGCCCCAAGCTTATTATGGGATGCTTGTGGACATCAAAAAAGGAATGAGTGTGGCCCGCGATGCCATTTTGGCAAAGCTTATTGAGATTCAGTATGAAAGAAACGATGTCGATTTTCATCGGGGAACATTCAGGGTGCGCGGGGATGTGGTGGAGATTTTTCCCGCTTACGAAGATGCAAAAGCCATTCGCATGGAATTTTTTGGGGATGAAGTGGAAGAAGTCTATGTCATTGATCCTTTGCGTGGAACCAAATTGGAAAAGCTGGACCGTGTGGCTATTTATCCCGGTTCCCATTTCGTGACTCCCGAATCAGAATTAAAGCGGGCTGCCTTGGCCATTAAGGAAGAATTGCAAGAAAGGATTCTGCATTTTCAGCGAACAAACAAGCTGCTGGAAGCCCAGCGCATCGACCAGCGCACTCGTTATGATTTGGAAATGATCGAAGAAATCGGTTTTTGCAAGGGGATTGAAAATTATTCGCGCCATTTGACGGGCCGCACTCCTGGAGTGCCGCCGCCGACACTGTTGGAATATTTTCCCAAGGACTATCTTTTAATCATCGATGAATCGCATATTACGGTTCCGCAAATTGGGGGAATGTATCAAGGAGATCGTTCCCGCAAGATGACCCTTGTGGAATATGGGTTCAGACTTCCTTCCGCCCTTGATAACCGTCCTCTCAAATTTGAAGAATTTGAGAAAATGACGGACCAGGTTGTTTATGTTTCAGCGACCCCTGGCCCTTACGAATTGGAAAAAAGCAAGGGGAGAGTCGCCCAGCAAGTGGTGCGCCCGACGGGTCTTTTAGACCCTGTTATTGTCGTCAAACCGGTTGAAAGTCAGGTGGATGACCTTTTAAAGGAAATAGAAATTGTCACTGGTCAAGGGGAGCGGGTATTAGTGACCACGCTTACCAAACGCATGTCTGAAAATTTGACGAAATATTATTTGGAAAAAGGGGTGCGCGTTAAATATTTGCACTCAGAGGTGGAAACCCTGGAGCGAATGGAAATTTTGCGTGACCTGCGTCTTGGAAAATTTGATGTGCTGGTGGGGATTAATCTTTTACGTGAAGGGCTTGATTTGCCCGAAGTTTCCCTGGTGGCCATTTTGGATGCCGACAAGGAAGGTTTTTTAAGATCGGAAAGATCACTCATTCAGACATTTGGGAGAGCCGCACGTAATGTGCATGGGAAAGTGATTTGCTATGCCGACAAAATGACGGCGTCCCTTCAAAAAGCCATGGGGGAAACCCAGCGTCGACGGGAAATCCAGGAAGTTTACAATAAAAAGAACGGCATCACACCGCAAACAATCATCAAAGCCATCCGTGATTCATTGGTTGTCGCTAATGCCGACTATGTCACTCCTGAATTGCCTGAGGCTATGGGGGGGGAGGTGGCGCTGTATAAAATTCCTGATCGTGTTGAAGAGTTAAAAAAGGAAATGAAAAAACTGGCCAAGGAACTTCAATTTGAAGAGGCGGCTCAAATCCGTGATGAAATAGAAAGATTAAAAAAGATCGAACTGAAGTTTGGTATAGAGTAGGGACCCCGCACCGCGGGGTCCCTACACACCCATGAATTCTCTTGTTAATAAAATCTCCGAGTTCCCCATTTTCCCCGGTGTGTATTTGATGAAGAACGAAGGGGGAAAAATCATTTATGTCGGCAAAGCCAAAAATATTAGGGCACGCGTAAAGCAGTATTTTGGGAAAGAAGCCCTTGCCCGTTACCAGATTGAGTTCTTGATGAAGAGGGTGACTGATATTGATTATTTGATCACGGGCACAGAAAAAGAAGCCCTCCTTTTGGAAAACAGCCTCATCAAAAAACACAAACCCCGGTACAATATTTTCCTCAAAGATGACAAGTCCTATGTCAGTCTGAAGATAAATGTGGGGCATCCCTTTCCAAGCCTTACAGTCACACGCAAAATAAAAAAAGACGGGGCCCTTTATTTTGGGCCCTATTCAAGTGCCGATGCATGCCGGCAAACGACTGAATTTATTTATAGGTATTTCATGTTGCGTACCTGTTCTGATCACGAGTTCTCCAACAGGTCCAGGCCGTGTCTGGAATATCAGATCAAACGCTGTAGTGCACCCTGTGTGGGGTACGTAAGCAAGGAGGAATACCAAAGGCAAATAGATCAAGTGCGTCTTTTTCTGGAAGGCAGGAACGATCAATTATTAGATGAATTGAAATCAAAAATGGAATCGGCTTCAGAAACGACGGATTTTGAAGAGGCGGCGCGTCTGCGTGATCTTATGTCCCACATCTCCAGCACACTTGAAAAACAGCATGTCGTACACCATGGGGCCAGAGAGCAGGATATTGTTTGTCTTTATAGTGAAGGAGCTAAGGGTATTGTGGCCCTTTTGCATGTAAGGGAAGGATCTCTTGTCGATTCACGGGCCATTTCCATGGATGTGTTAGATGAGCCTTCTGATGTGATGGAGGCTTTTTTAAAACAATACTATCTTGGGGATGTTTTTATTCCCGATGAAATTTTGGCAAGCCCTCTCCCGGAGGATATGGGGGCTCTTCAGGAAATTTTATCGGAAAAGAAGGAAAAAAATATTTCCATCCGTTCGCCAAAAAAAGGGGACAAAAAAGAAATGATCGAATTGGCATGCAGGAATGCCGAATCCCAATTCGGGAAATGGGTGAAAAAAAATAGGGAAACAGATGAGATTCTATCCGGTGTCAAGGATGTTTTGGGAATGGCTGAAATTCCACACCGCATCGAATGTTATGATGTTTCCCATATTTCAGGAAAACATGCCACGGCGTCCCGTGTTGTTTTTGTTGAGGGGAAGGCGGATAAAAATCTTTACAGGCATTATAAAATGCAGGCTCCGGCAGAACCCAATGATTATTTGATGATGAGGGAGGTATTGGGAAGAAGGTTTAAAATCCCCCTCATTCCCCCTTTTCCGCCAAAGGCGGATCTGCCTCTGGCAGAAAACAAGGGGGGTAGGGGGGATTTAGACAATGTACTCCCAAATCTCATCATGATGGATGGAGGGAAAGGGCAATTGGGCGTGGCGCTACAGGTCTTAAAGGAGCTTGGGCATGAGCAGGTTCCTGTTATCGGCATTGCCAAGGGAAAAAGGCAGGGAGCGCGTTCCAAGAGTGCGTGGAGTGGAAGGGCCGAGGATGAAATTTACATTCCCGGAAGAAAAAATCCGCTCAAGCTAAGAAGTGGTTCGCCGGAACTCATGTTGCTCCAAAGAATCCGTGATGAAGCCCATCGTTTTGCCATTAAATATCACCGGTTGTTGCGCAATAAAATGTAGGGGCGTTGGCTGGTCACCGAGCGGAGTCGAGGTGGCCAGCCCTTCGACTCCGCTCAGGGACCAGAGTTACCGCAATAATTTTTCCCTAAATTCCTTTGGCAAGGGCATGGGTTTCCCGATTTTATAATCATAATACACCTGGGCTGATTTGCCTGTAGCCGCCAGGTCGCCGGTACTTTTTTCTTTTAATTCATATTCAAAAAAGAAACTCGAATTTTTAACTTCGCTTACTCTTAAATGAACGACCAGGTTTTGGTCGACGAAAACCGGTTTTAGAAACCGGCAGGAAATTTCGGCAAGGATAAAGGGAAAGGTTTCAGGGCCCACATGTCCTTCCGTTGGAAGATCATAAAAGTTCTTAAAAAAGACGACACGGGCCTGCTCCATATAGGTGAAGTAATTGGCGTTGTTGACATGCCCCATGGGATCGCAGTCGGAGAAACGCACGTTTATTTCGGTGGTGGATTTCATGATTTTTCGGGCGCCGCTTGCTGCGCCCTCTATTTGCCGTGTATGGGCGCGGCAAGCAGCGCCCATACGGATTAAAAATAATACCCAAATGAAAAATGGAAGCGTTGTCCATTTTCGGTCTCCCTTTTATCAAGCACAAAACCATAGTCAAGCCGGATGGGGCCGATGGGGGTGATATAACGAAGGCCAACGCCTGCCGATTCCCTGAAGGAATCGCTGTCCATTTCATCAAAAGAGTCGGTGAGGCTGCCTATATCAACAAAACCAGCCAGTTTGAACGAATTAAACAATTGATACTGTAATTCACCGTTATAAATTAACGAAGTGGTTCCACCCTCATCCTTGACGGCGTCTTCATCAAAGCCGCGGATTGTATCGTTTCCCCCCATGAAAAAAAGCTTGTTGGCAGGGATGTGTTCTGAATCGCGGATTTTAAAAAGCTTGCCAAGCCTGAAATTGTTCACCAGGGTCAGCTTTTTTGAAATGCTTAAATAGTTGGCAAGATTGAATTTGGAAATATTAAAATTATTGGAAGGATCGGCCAGGTCCGTATCGAATTCGGTTGAAACCAGCGCGTAGAGGCCTTTGGTTGGATCTGCGATATTGTTGCGGGTATCATAACCGACGGCCACACTTGGTTCAGAAAAGGTATTGTCAAAGAGATTTCCCCCAAGGGCCGAGCTATTGCTGGTGTCTTCAAAAATATTGAAGTGTGAAATCTGGAGTTTTAGGAAGAGGGTCCAGTCCGAACCGAATCTTTTGACTGTCCCGACAAAACCGCCATAGGACATGGCGTTGAAATTTTCATCATCCTCATACTCTATGAAATATTGATTGACCAAATTCCAGCTGGCCCCAAAAATTCGTGGTACGAGAAATGTTACTTCACCACGGTTTAATTCAAAGCCGCCGACACCGCGAAACTGGAACTGTTTTCCCTGACCGAAGAGGTTCCGTTTGGTAAAAAGAATCTGTCCCGAACCCAATTTATCGCTGTCATAACCCACCTGAAAATCCAGGGTGATGGTTTTTCTTTCCTGAAGATTGACAACCAGATCGATGACGTCTTTTTCCTGTTCCACACCGATGGGCGTTATGTTGACAAAATCAAAAATGCCGAGCCTTTTCAAGTTAAGCTGGGCATCGAGCATCTTTTTATTTGAATAAACATCCCCGGATTTTATTTTGAGTGTGTCGTGGATGGTTTTCAATTTTGTTTCATAATTTCCATGAATGATCACTTCTCCCACTTTGCAGGGGGCTTCTTCACTGATATTAAAGATGAGAGTGACCTCAGGTTTGTCCGGATCTTTGTTAATAGTGGTTTCGATTTGGGAGTAAATGAACCCATTTTTGTCATAAAAACTTAAAAGCCTGTTTTTTGATCTTTCAAGATCTTCTTTTGTCAGCACTTTCCCCTTTTTTATTAAAATACGATCAAGCAGTTTGGCAGTTGAGATTTTGGAGTTTCCTTCAAAAAGAATGGAATTTATTTTATAGGCCTTACCTTCGGTAAGGTCGATGTTCAGAGTCGCTGTATCTTTGTAAGTATTAAAAAAAGAATTAAAACCCTCGATCTCGACATCGAGATAACCTTCGTCATGATAATAGTTTTTTATTTTTGAAAGATCGTCGGCAATGGAGGGCAAGTAGAAGAACCCCTGTTGGGTCAGGGTGTGTTTTTTGTTCTCCATGACGGCATTCAATTTTTTATCACTTAATTTTTTGTTACCTTCAATGTTTAAGTGCCCAAGGCGTGTGCGGGGGCCCTCATGAATGTTAAAGGTGACGTCGATTTCTTTTTCATCATTTTCAACCAGTGTTTCTATTTCGGAAAAAAAGAAACCATTAAGGCGATAAAATTGTAAAATTCTTTTCCCACTTCGTTCAATGCTGAAACGGTCATAGCCGTGCTCTTTAAAAAAGCTTGTGTGTTTTTTGAGGGTCTGGTTTTTGATGAGACGGTTTCCGGAAAAATGCAGATCCAGTTTTTTTCTTTCGTTAATCTTTATGAATACGTCCACTTTTTTTGTGACGGGATTATAGGCAAAACGCTCTATTTTCGCCTTGGCGCGCACATAACCGTGTTTTAAATAGAGGGCTTCAATCTTTTTGATTTGTTTGCGGACCAAAGAGGGTCTGAAAATGGAAGGTCCATAAACGATGTTTTTCAACCTGTTTTCAGTAAACGCTGTATTCCCCGAGACGCTTACCCGACCCAAGTGATAAGTATATCCACGCTTGATATCAATTTTAAGATCGATGACATTGGTTTTTTCCCGTTTAAAAGGGGTGATGTTAACCTTGGTGCCGTAATAACCATATTTTTGGTAAAAAAGAACGATACGCCTCCGGCTTTCCTCCATTTTTGAAAAATCAAAGGGTTCTCCCGGTTGAAGGGAACTGATGCGCAAAATTTTCTTCTCCAAGAAAGGGAGCTGTCCCTTGACGGTGATGGCACGAATGACTTGGGCTTCTTTCAGGTAAATGTCTAGATTGATCGTATTTCCACTTTTTTTTTGGGTAATTTCAACTTTTTCAAAAAGGGCCGAGGAGATGAGATCCTTTTCTGTGCTTGCTAGTAGTTCCTCAGTAAAAGATTGCCCCTTTTCTATAGGAACAAGGTTCTTCACTTCGGTTTCTTTTAGCCGATAAAGATCCAAGTGCCACACAATCACACCAATAGTGGGCATTTTGGCCGCAAGCGATGTCCAAAGCGGGATGATGCTAAGAACTAAAAGCAAAAGAAAATAAATTGCTCTTTTCAATAGGCCTCCATACGCCAGGTTAAATCAAAACGATAGCGACTTCCTGTATCCTTGCTTCCTTTGATCAGTAAATTATCAGTAATCAAATATTCAAGCCCCAATCCTTGAGAAGCCGTTTCAACTTCCAGATCGGTATTGACAGTAATGGCCACACGTTCGGATAATTGTTTGCCAATGGCAAAACGGGAAAAGGAGGAGGAATTTTCTGTGTAGTCGGTTTCCACCTTGACGATATCCAAATGTGTGGCCTTGGAAAGGGGCGCCTGCAGTGCGCTGGCCACTTGCGAGGTAAGGGCGGCCCTTGAAAAAAGGTTTCTCTTTTCGTTGGATAATTCGTCGGGCGTTTGCCCGTAGGCAATCAGGGAAATGATGTCGTTCTGGTTTAAGGCCGGGGTTGATTCCAAGGTAAGTTCAAGATTATCCGCAGGCCCCCGAATACGTGCATAAACCTCGACATCGCGTATGTTTCGGGTGGCCCTCATTTCCATATAGGGCTTCAAGCTTCCTTTTTGGGTGAAATTGGCAAAGCCGGTGGCATCTTCAAAATTGATCCCCAAAGCACGAATGATGCCCCCATTAATATTAATCGACCCCGTCAATTGCGGAAATGTTCCTGTGCCTGTCAAATGCAGGTTAGTCACCAATGTGAGTTCGGCCAGGTTATTTTTGATAAGAAATTCACCGGGGCTTTTAATATTCAGATCAAATTGGGTTTCTTTGAATATTTGGGGGAAGGTCTCTTCTTCTTTATAAACAATTCCCACTGGTTTGAAAATGAACTGAGAAACGGAATAGTCTTTATAGTACAGACCATCCACGATATTTAAACTTCCTGATAATTTGAGTGTGCTTGCCAAACTGCCGCTTAAGTGAACATTTGTGTCGGCAAGAATATGCCATTGGTCTTCCCTGTTCATGGAAAGCTCTTCTGCCCTAAAATTCAGGTTGGCAGAGGTAATGACAGACACAGGGGCGTTATTGTTATCAGATGCGAGTTCCTGTTTTTCCAAGACAACCCAGCCATTTAACAGGGCCGGGCTATCATCATAGTTAAAACGGACATTGTTGAACTGGTAACGGGGGCCTTCCAATAAAATGGTTCCATGGGCCTCACTTATTTCTGAACGCAAATTCCTGAAAAGCAAAGTGGCCTTGTCCAGTTTAAGGGTGCCAAAAAATTCAGGATGAAAGAGGCTTTCCTTCCAGGTAAGATCCACATCGGCCAGGCCTTCTCCTTCGACAAGTTGTGAGTGAATTTCACTGGCTTGATGAAAATCGATCTGCCCCTTTATTTTTAAATTGGAATTTCCTTCCATCCCCAAAGGTCCTTCAAGCCTTAAGCCTCCCTTTCCCAGAAGGGTGGATGTTGGAGAAAAATCAAGAATCTTGTCTTTGTAATGCAGGGAGGTTTTTGAATTGAGATGGATTGATTTTTCCTCTCCTTCTATGTGCAGCGCCAAAAGATCAATCTGGGCTTCTGAATCAAGGGGGCTTTTTAAGGCATAGTCAACAGTGGCTTTTGCGGAAGCCATGATGGTGTCCACCTTAAATGGAAAAACAGCTTCCACAAATGAAAGATCGGCCTGGGTGGCTGATATTTCCATGTGCAGCATTTCGGGTTTTATATTGAGAAAGGTCCCTTGGAGATCGACGTTTTTAAAGACAGGCCCGTTGAAGGTGTAACCATTTTTGTCGAAAGTAAAGGCAAAGGGTTTTGTATTTGTAAAAACTTCCTGGTTCTCAAAAACAATTTGGGAATTGAGCAGATTGAAAGTGTTGTTTCCCATGTCCAGTTTGGCTGAAATTTTTTCGAAAGGAACACCATACCAGGTTACCTTTGAAAGGGTGGCCAGGCCCTGACCTTTATAATCCCCTTTTTCTTTGTGCAATGAAAAGTGGCCATCTAAAATACCCTGGAACACGGGGGTTTTCAAAACAAGATTGGCCGGCATGGAAACAAATTCTGTCTTCAGGTCAAAAACCTGCAATGAAGAACGGAACACTTCTTTAATATCCAAATTAAGAGACCCGTGGCCTTCTCCTAAATTACTTACCCCTGACAAAGAAAGTTTCTTGTCCCTGATTTTAAGCCCCCCCTGAAAAGTGCCTGCAAAAAGACTTTCATAGGCAAAGCCACTTGAGGTTATATTCAGATCCACTTCCGGGTTTGATAAGGCTCCGCGCATGTTTCCCTCTGCCGAAATGTCTCCCGGCATGTCGATTTTCGAGAAAAGGTGAAGAATGCTTTTAAGGTCAAGGGGGTCACTTTTCAGGGCGAGTTGGATGTTTTTTTCCGGCAAGCTGATATGGCCACTCGCTTTGAGAAGTTTGGAACCGATTTTAAGGTTTAAATCCGGAATTTCGATTTTTCCTTGCTTCATATTCAAATGGGAACCCAAATTCAAGTCACCGGCATCCGGAGAAAATTGGTTGTCTAAAAATTCGATTGAAAGAACACTTTCAAGCTTGTTCTCGTTTATTTTTTTAAAACTGCCTTCCCCCTTAAAAGTGAGCCTGGCCTGTCCAAAGGCGTTTTTTATGTTGGCCTTGCCAAAGGGAAGATGTTTGAATTTGAAAGAGTCTGAATTAAAAATGACCCATTTTGTTTTTTGGGTTTCTTTTTCCCATGAAGCACTTAAGTGGGCCTGACCGCCAAAGGCCTTGATAAGCCCCTGTCTTAGGCGGATGGAATCATCTCCAACGTAAAAGGGGAGATGGATTTTGTCAAAATAGGCATAGGTCTTGTCTTCAGGAATTGGGAGGCCATATTTGGATGAAAGAAGAGGAATGAGCGAATCATCCCACCCTTGGGATTTATTCCAGGGTGTGGGGGTTTTGGAAACGGCCAGCAAGAGTTTTTTGAACTGAAGATCTCCGTCAATCTTTGGGGATAGTTTTCCCGTCTTTTCATCTAAGGGAAGGTTAAACGAACCATTGGCACTGACGCTGTCGGCGAAGACATCCATTTTTTGTGTTTTGGCAATGATGTTTTTCCAATTGATGGAATAGGCTTTTTTGTAAAAAAGGAATGGTTTGGTGGCCGATAATTTCATTTCTCCAAAATACAAACGGCTGCCATCGGGAAAAACAAAGGTGATGTCACCAAGATGGGCCTTATCTAGAACGATGGTATCCAGTATTTTGCGAATATGGACGGGGGTTTTGGGATTGGGGGAGGTTTTGGCTTGGGATATTTTCCCCAAATTAATTTTAATGCCACTGGCCTTGGCATCAAAGAGTTCCACTTTTCGAAGGAGGACTGACCATGGATTGAAAATGAGTTTGAAGGAACTGACTTCAATGGTGCTTTCGGCCTTGGGTATTTTGACAACGAGGTTTTTGCCTTCAAAGCGGCCGGTGAGGGCATTAAATCGCAAAGCTTCGGATTTGACATGGATGCCAATAACCCGATTGGCAGTTCCAATGGCCCATTGCTGAAACCAGTTTGAATTGAAAAGAAAATGAAATAAAAAAACCATGAACCCAAACAAGGCCGCCAGTGTGATAAGTAACTTCAGCCATTTTGGAGCAGGTTTGTGCATGAAGGGCCAAGATTAGAGGAATTCAATAAATTCTTCAACTGTTTGGGAAGAAGTAAGGGCGTATTGTGTCAAAGGCATCCCTTCGGGACGATACGCTCCTACAAGTCTCTTAAGGGGATCTCTAACAAACTCGAGTTCATGGTTCGAGAACCTCACCATGTCCACTATAGCTTAGTTGGGACACCCTGAGGCTCTCGAAGGGTCACTCTGCAATAACGCTTTAAGCAATTTTTCGTGAATGCCCCCAAAACCGCCGTTACTCATGATCAAAACAATGGAGTCAGGTTTGGTGTGCAAGGCAAGATGGGTCACAATGTTTTCCACTCCTGAAATGTGTTGGGCTTTGATGCCCTGGCTGTTTACATCTTTTACGACGGTATCGACATCCAAAACGTGTCCGTCTTTTACTTTTTCGGGCATGAAAACATCGGCCATAATGACTTGATCTGCTCCCGTAAAGCATTCCCCATAATCTTTCTGAAAAATATTTCGTTTAGATGAGTTGGAGCGCGGCTCAAAGATGGCCCAGAGTGTGTGCTTGGGAAAACGTTTTTTAACGGCTGCAATGGTTTCGCGCACAGCCGTGGGGTGGTGGGCGAAATCATCCATGACAATAATATTGTTGATTGTGCCCCGTATTTCCTGGCGGCGTTTGACTCCCTTAAAACTTTGGAGAGCTTCTGAAATTTTTTGATGGCCAAAACCCAAATGACGAAGGAGGGCGTAAGCGGCTAGGACATTTTGGATATTATGGTCTCCCATGAGGGGGGAATGGAGCAATCCCTCACGTTGACCTCGATAGAGGACAGTGAAAGTAGAGTATGGTTGAATGGTTCGACGGGGCTTACCATGTCCAGAATCGGACACCCTGAGCCGATGTGCTGAGCCAGTCGAAGCATCGTCGAAGGGTTGCTCGCTTTGGAAGTTACTTGCGCTCCAATTTCCTTCCTTTAAGCCATACGATTCTGTTTTTACATTTGACTTTTTAACCAGCTCACAAAGCCGCGGATAATGATTGCAGTAAAGCAGAAATCCCTTCGGATTTATTTTTTCAATCAGTTTTTCAAATGAAGAACACAAATGATCGAGGTCGCGATAAATATCGGCATGATCGAATTCAAGGGAGGTGATGATGGTGTGATGGGGTTGATAGTGCCAAAACTTGGGACCCTTATCGAAAAAAGCCGTGTCATATTCATCGCCTTCGACCACAAAATACTTTCCTTTTTCATTCCACGCATGATTGGGAAGATCTTCCTGCAAAATGCCTCCAATCAAATAAGAAGGTCCCGCACTTAGCTCAACCAACAAATGAGAAAGTAATGCCGTTGTTGTTGTTTTTCCATGAGTTCCTGAAATAACAATCGATTCTTTGCCTGTGATGAAAAAATGCGAAAGCGCCGCCGCCATCGAGGTGTAGGGGATATTTTGGCGTAAGATCTCTTCGGCTTCAGGATTTGTTTTGGGAATGGCATTCCCCACAATGACTAAATCGGGTTTGGGGTTTAAATTTTCAGGTTTGTAACCAGTAAAAAGTTTGATTCCCAAATTTTCAAGCTGAGTGCTCATGGGGGGGTAAGTATTTTGGTCCGACCCGGTTACCTTAAAACCACGTTTTACAAGCAGCCCCGCAAGCGAACCCATGCCCGTGCCGCAAATGGCGGTGAGGTGAATGTGATGAATGTTTTGAGGAATATAGGTCATGTCGGGGAGGGGTGTTTTGTCCCGAAGGGATGCCTTTGGCACAAAACGCCCTTACAACAATTTTTTGCAATATAAACAGCTCTTTTATCTATCGTCCAGTTTTTACTTTTTTCGTAACTAGTACCTGTCGGGAAACTGGGTTCATCTGATCGTCGCTATCGACGCTTCCGACAACGCGCGCTCCCGGCGGACCTTGAGAACCGTATTCCGTCCCAACCCGACCAACAACTCCTTGCCCTTGCGAAATATCCCGTTTACGATCTTTTTCGCGCTCAATGTCTTGTGATTCTTCGGCCCATCCCCGCCACGAGGGACGAACCTGGTGTTCGCCCAACCCGATATTCGCCCATGTCCGCGAAAACCATCAAATTGGGTCAATGTAGGAGAGGGCGATCACAAGGATCGTCCCTACAGGAACATGGTGAGCAAAGTCGCACCCTGAATTGGAAAACTTCAGGGAACCATGATAGTCAAGTAATGCCTCTCTGAAGTTTTGAGGATTTGTCCCGCTTTGATCAGATCAGGATTGGGAAGTTTATTGAGTTCTGCCAAATAAGCAGCCGAGGTACCGAATTTTTTTGCAATGGCAATCAAACAATCCCCGGTTTTGACTTGGTAAGTATCGTAGCTAGTTTCTCGCTTTACGCCCGGAGGTCCCCCGCCATAAAAACCATCCAAGAAAGCATTTGAAAGAATGGGTGCATTTAAATTCACTGAAGAAATAGGCATAAGTCCTCCAAAAATGAGGCTTGAGTTAAAAATCGCGAGCTGGAATTTTGAGAGTTTGTCCCACTTGAATCTGGTGAGGTGCTGAAATACGATTCAACTTCGCCAGATAGGGAACCGTACTGTAAATTCTTTTGGCGATTTTACTCAAGGAATCCCCCTTTACCACTTCGTAGTAATCGTATTTACTCGCCCGGACAACAACAGATCCCCCACCATGAACACCCCCCAAAAGGGCTTGGCTTAAAACCGGGAAATTCAAACTCACAGATGAAATAGCCATACAATCCTCCTTAAGTGTTAAAACCGCAATTTGCTCCTACTAAGCTAATGGAATATAAAAGCAATCTAAATTTTTCTTCCACCATCGACCCTCGTTCTCGATTAATTTTCTCTGAAGGCAGGTTTTCATTTGGTCAAATCACAAAAAACTTAGGGGAGTTTCCCGACAGGCACTAACTAGTTAGCACTTTCAACAAAATACAAAAAAATGGACACCCTGAGCTTGCCCCGCATACGGGGTCCCGCTACGCGGTGATCGAAGGGTCATTCTTGGACAATATTTACTCATTTATATCAAGAATCATGGTTCGACCACCGCGTAGCGGGGTCCCGTTTGCGGGACGGGGCATGTCCAATTTCTTTTGATTTTGAGAAGTGTTGACCAGTTACCTTTTTTCTAACTAACATTAGTTTCACCAAGATATCTTTTTTCTGCAACCAGATAGGCCATTAAGGGTAGTTTGTCTTTTTGAATCACGAAATTTTGGGGACACATCTTGAGTAATTCGCCTTGTTTTTTGGAGGGAAGGCCTTGTGATTTGAGTTCAAAACAACAGTTGTCGAAATGGAAATCGATCTCCGCTTTTGAAGTCTGACTATATAAATAGCTCGCCTGAATATCATCGGCATATCTTAAGGTTTGTGCCAGAAAGGCGCATTCATCCAGTTTCATCTGGGGAAGGCTTTCATCAAAAGTTCGTCTGACATTAAATCCGATGGAAGCAAATATCTGTGCGACAAAGGGATCGAGTGGATACATTTTTTTCTGTTTGGAAGGGACGAACTCCTTTTTGTGGATGTCAAATTTAGGAAGTGTTCTTATGGAAAAATGGTCTTCCTGCATGTCGATCAAGGTTTTGACCGTGTTAGCGCTTTGGATATCGGTTCCTTTTTTTAAGACTTCATAATCGATGCGGCTGTTCATAGTTGTGATCAAGCGTTTGGAAACTGCCATAAGCGATCGTTCAGGGGTTCTGACCTTTGACCAAGTTCCCAAAATCCAATCCCGATATACATGCCAGACATGATCGGGGATGTGCCCTTTTTGTTTGTAATAACCAACGACTTGCGGAATGCCCCCCGTTTTTAAATATTCGTTCCATGGTTTTTCCCAATTGATTTTTTGATCATTCAGCCAATTTTGATTTAAATGATGAAAGTGAAGACCCTGATAGGGTGTTGCTAAATGAGGATAAAAAAAATCGACAAATTCCCTGAAATTCCAGGGCCTCAAAAAAATATTTTTACCTTCTCCTTTTCGGCCCGGAAGTCTTTCGCCGCTTTCAAGCAGGTAGCGGGCCTCACTTCCTGTACACCAAATGCGGGATTGGGACAATTTCCCTTCGGAGTAAAGCGTGCGCAGGGCCAAGTGCCAATCATGTACGGATTGAACTTCATCCAATACGATTGTGGACCTTCCCTGAATGCTGCTGGAAAGATGCTCATAGAGGTCTTTTTTGTCCAGCATGACGGAGCAGTCGGTATAAATAAGAGTTTCAGAATCCTGAACCTGGCTTAAGTAGAGTTTAAGGCTGGAGGTTTTTCCTACTTGTCGGGGGCCATACAAAAGAGAAATGGTGGCAAAAGGTGTGTCAAATATCCTCATTGGTATTGAGGAATAATTAAATATACATTCTTTTCCCCATAAATTAGCCTCATTTATGATGGCTGGATCATCAGTTAAAATATTAATATTATTGTATAATTTTAAATTTAATAATATACGCATTTGTGTTGAGGATATTTTATAAATTAATAAGAATCAACTCTTATTTCTTTAAGTCTTAAGAGTTTTTTAGCAACCTCCCCGAGTAGAAGCCGATAAGAGGCCATTCAATTATTATGGCTATTCCAGGTTTAACAGAGGCGCAAACGCGCCATTTTTGGGGGGTTTTAGGGTTTTCCGATCCTCCTTCTTCCAGTCGTCAGATCACGGCTGAAGATCTTAATGTTTTTCAAATAAAAACAGGTGGCTTTTCGCAAGGTCGTGACACCTTGGAAACTTTAAGAAAACTAGTTGCGGGGAGAAGGCCAGAGCGTCCCGCAAGGCTTGTAAATCCCCTTCATAGTGCCTTACCACCTTTGTATCCGGACGGGAGAAATCGGGGAATGGTTTTGCAAAAGGCTTTTGAAAATAAATTAAATAAATTAGCTGAAGATCATCCCAATGTTTTTTTTGTAAAACACGGTGACGCTCGGTCTAAAGCCGTTGTTTTGGGATGTAAAGATAATCCTTCCATTGTGTCTGTAGCGATCAGAGATCATCTGAATGCTTGGCATTTTATTTCTTTCAGGTGGGATGATCCCAAGGAACAACAAATATGTGAGAAGATTCTGGGCACCTTAAAATATTCATCGCGGGAGATCCACGATTCTGAACTTACCCCACCTAGAGAAAGACTCCAGGGTTTTTTCCCGGGATTTGATGAGCTAGCCCGGGGGTGTGAGGCAAGCATTGGATCAAACCAAATGCGGGTGGGTTTTGATAATCAAGGAATTGTGCTGGATTCTTTGGATCGCCAGGGTGTTCCCCGTTATCATGTGGATGTTGATCCAGGTACTGTCGATAAGATGCATCAATGCATTCTTGATCATCAAAAAATGCAGGCCTGGCTCCTGGCCCTTCCTTTAGATACTCCCAATCTTTTTACTTATACCTATCCGGGCAGGGCGACCCCTGATATCCGTATTCTTTTTCTTGTAAATCAAGAATCGTCCGATGACTGTAATTATTTGCGTGCCCTTATTTGGAATGGCAGTTTTCTTTGTTTTGGGTGGATAGAACGCCAAACTCATCCCTGGCGTTATAATCAATTTGTTCTTTTGGCAAAGGAGGGGAAAGGGGCAATATCGCTGAAAATGGTACAAGGGATTGAGAGTTTTCCTGTTTCAGCCATGTTGGCCAATGATGATATCAATCCTGTTTTTGAAGGGGAGAGTTTTCTTGGAGCCCATATTTTAAGCGATGGGGAAGGGAGAAAAACGCTATTTAAGCTAAGCCAAGAAAATGTTCTTGCTGGTTTTGAATTGGACCCACGGGGGGAAAGTTCTATGGAGGGTGGAAGCATTGGCTTTGTTCCCCTTTACCCTGAAGAAGGAGAACCTTTCAGTCTGGGATGGTTCCAAAACTTACCTGATGATCATCCGGGAATTTTTTATGACCAAGGGGATAAATATCTTGTTTGTACGACCATCCCCCAGAATGGGATTGTCTTGTTATTTGAAAAAGAGGGGCAGCTTTATCTGGCTCATTTAAAAGAAGGCACCCATTCCCATGTAGTTTCTGATCAAACACTTCAAGTGGATCATGACCCCTATATTCAAAATCTCTTAAGCCTGGCTGGGTTTTCTGAAAGGAGTGTCGATGAGCCCTTAAAGTCTTTTTTGGAAATTTTAAAAAAAGAGGGCCTTTCTCCCTTGAGACAATCTCAAGTGAGTGTTGAAAAAACGAGTTTTATTTATAAACCTTCTGAATATGAAGATCTCGTCCTTGTGGAGCCGTTGCATGTAGGGATGCGCCAGCGAGTAGCGTTATTTAATGCCAAACTTCCTCTTTCTTTTCGTTTAAACGGAAATAAGCCCACTGATTCCTTGGGATGGAGTCAAACGTGCATGGAACCCGTTGGTTTATGGAGCCGTGTTGTTGATGGGCATGGAAATGTTCTGACGGGACTTGATGCCCAAGGTCATCCTCCTTTTTATATGGATGTGAAATGGGGCAGCCCCCAGTCGGCCATTATCCGATATGAAATAACAGCCCAAGAAACAGATCGATTGCTTAAACCTCTCAATGCCCACGGAAACATGCAAGGAGATCTTCGTCTTGTTTATGTAAACGATGCCTGGGTTTTAAAGCCGGAAAAGTCTCCCTTAAGGGATTTTCTTGAGAGAGTGGCTTTTGGCCCCAGGATGGTATTGTATTGGAAAGAAAATGCAGGAAAAGGACGCATTCTTCTTCTAGAAATTTCCAATGATCCAGAAAAAAAACTCACTTCTCAGGCAAAACGTATTTTTGAAGCCATGGGATTTGCTTCAACCAGAACAGAAAATGAAGGAGATCCATCCTATTTTTCCCGTCTTATTTTTGGGGACAATTTAAGTTGGGGTTTTATTCATCAATTGGTGGATGCTTTGGAAGGATTTAAGGAAACTGTTTTAAGAACTCACAGACCCTTATGTTGGGAGGAGGACCATCAGGCCAGCCTTTTTCTAGTTCAGGCGGCCGTTCAGAATTTTAATAACCTCAAACCCAATCGGCCCAATGTCTTGGAAGTAAAAGAACAGGGGGATGGGATAAGGTGGTTTTTGCCCGAAGCTTTTGAAGAATCTCGAACCTCTTATCCTCTACAAATTAAAGAGGATACGGGTGCAACCCCTTCTTTGACACAACTGTTTGCACGCAACTTAAAAATTCGGGTGAGCATTCAATGGGGGGAAGGTGTGGTTCCCGTTGTTTACAGAGGGGTGCGTCGTGATGAAGGGGCGACGTCCATTTATGAGCTTACTCCCATAGGCGATGCTGGTTGGGGCAAGGTTCTCTTGAAACGTGAAGGAAAAAATTTCAGCTTACAACCCCAAGAAGGAAGTTCTCCGGCACGATTCTATCTTCCCCAGTTCGATGCGACTTTTGAGGCAAGTGCCCGCACGCTTAGCTTGGGTGTTTTGCATGATGATGATGATAATGCCTGGAAAAAATTAGGGGCCTTGCTCAAAGAGGGTACGGACTGGGCAATCCCCGAGCGCCAAAACATAAAAGAGGGGTGGCGCGTTTTGCTGAATGTGCCTGAGGGGCAGGAAGACCGGGCCGAACGTGTTATCAATCAATGGGCATCCTATCAGCATCATGTTCTTTCAAATCCTTCAAAGAAGGCTTTTGAAAACAGATCCGGTGATATTGTTAAACTTGCCGAAGAATTCAGACAGATATCCAGCCCCAGTGTTCGCCGTCTTTCGTTAACTCCTGTTGATGGGAGGCCCCTTGTTTTGCGTAATGACAGTATGACTCTCCAGTTGGAAACGGTTGGGGCACCCGATTTGGGTTTGGTGCTGGTTCGCTTAAGCGGTTCATGTCGTTTCTATCAATGGTATGCACCCCAGGGCAAGCCCTGGACCCAAGATTCCGTCCGCCTAAGGCCGGACAGGGTTTTGACCCAGCAAGGCTCGTCCCCGAAGCCAACGAGCGTAGGGGATAAATTAAGAAACAGGGGTGATGTTTCTGTTCTGGACCCTTTAGATGAGAATGGGCCCCAAGGTTCTTTCAAATTACAAAAAGTGGGCGGGACTTATGTTTTAGGATGGGACCGGGAATCCGGCTTGGGAAAATTTTTGGAAGATGAGTGGGGTAAACCGGTTTTATGTGCCGAGGTTAATGAAATAGATCGTGTCGTTTTCTTGAAAGCAAATGGGGCACGGGCTCGGTCGCTTATCCACTATTTGAGTACAAGAGTGGAAGATCTGGAATTTGTGGATGGAGTGGTTTCTTTTCCCTACACCCATCGAACAGCCTTGGCTGTTTGGCGGCAGCTTGAAAATATCCGTGGGATATATGCCGATTATATGGCTCAGCAGGAATGGCCCTTGACCCAGTGGCCCCAGGATATTACCGGGCATTATGAGCACGGGGAACGAGTGAAAGTGGGGCTCCCCTCAAAATTTTCTTTTTTCAGCCTTGCCATGGACGTTCGTTCTGTTTTTGAAAAAGGGCGATTTTCCCATTTTGTAAATGATGGTTTTGTCATGAACGGGAACCCTCTTTCTGTCGAAGAACAAGGAGAAACCTGGCAGGCCTGGTGTGATGGAAGAATTTTTGAGCCGGGCCAAAAAATATCCCAAGGGGCCTCTGTCAGGCTTGTGGCAAGAGTTAATAATCGCTGGATGAATTTTGTTTTCCGTTTTTCAAAGGCTCCTCAGGCCAAGGGGCGTCTGCTTAGTTGGCCCATCGAAAGAACCGAGCACTTAAGTGATGGACTCGACCTGAAAACATCTTCTCTTTTATCTCCCCTTTCTCGTGAAGAGGAAGATTTGTCCGTTGGTTTGGAATTGTCGTTTCCTCCCCAAGTACGTGCCTGGTTTGAGAGCCATGGAATGGCTCCTGCTCCTTCTATTGACTTGGCCCGGCGCCCTCAACCCGGAGAAGTTCTTTCCTATCCTGTTGGCCGGATAGGTTCGCTTCATTTTGATCTCGTTGAAGAAGAAAAACTTGTTGCGCAACTAAAACCTGATGAGGCTTTACATGACATCGATGGAAAATATCTCCATTTTGTATTTTCTAGTGGGGAAGAATTGAGGCTGTTTTTGAAGGAACAGGAAGGATTTCTGACTGTTTTTAAATCGGATGTGGAACCCCTTGCCTTTTTGATGGGTCTTTTGGGGAAACCTTTTGATGCCAAATTAGAGACTGGGCAAGTTCTTGTGGTAAAAACAGAAGACGGTGAAGTTAGATTGGTCCCCACCAACGAAAAAGATTTAAAGCCCCCTGTTAAAACCATGGTGTCCTTGACAGACGGGCAACGTGGAAAATTGGAGGAGCTGTTGGCCCATGGCGAGGAAGGAAACGCTGAAGCTTGTTTTTTAGATGGAATTGCAGCTCCCCTTCAAGCGCATGATCTTATTGCGCCGGGGGATTTGTTTCCCATGACAGCGGGTTCCCAGCAAGAGGTGCGTGATGTTTTGGACTGTGCTTTTAGGGAACATAAAACTCCCCAACAGATATGGGAAGAACGTTCTTCAAAATCTTTTAGAATTGTTGTCCGGAGTGTGGAGTCAGGCCATGAAATCTCACTTCCTGTCAGATTTAGGGACCCTTCAGAATTGGCGGATACGGATCGTCGCTTAAATGGCTTTGTTTTGTCACCGGATAAAGAAAATCCCATCCAGGTAAGAGCTGCCGGAGAAGAACACTGGGAGGCCTTGGGCGAGGATGTCCGTTATTACCGACCCAAGGGTTGGTGGCGCATCTTTTCACTCGAAAGAGGAAATACTCCCTTTTATTTGGGCGTTGTGGCCAGTGGCAAAAATCCTTTCTCGCTTGTTGTAATAAGTGAGGCGGGGGTTTCCGATTTGAAACAATTACGCCAAAGGGCAAAAACCCTGGCCGATGAAACAAGCCGGCGCCTGATTTGGTCGAATTCTTTCAGGGTTTTTCTTGATTCCAGTGAAAGCCGTGATGCAAAAGAGCCCATCCCTCTTTCTTACACCCTTGTAGGCCGGGAAGAAGGGCGCATTGTGACGGCCCACCTTAGGGGTCTTCTATACCACCCGCTTACGCGCCAAATGGAAATGGACGCAGCGGTTTTAGTGAAAGATGGAATCGAGACTCCGTTAAAATTTGTTGAGGTAAGCCAACAATGGGAATGGATTTTCCAAACACCCCGGGGAAATCGCTATTCTTTAAGCCTTTTTGACAAAGTCTTAAGAGATCTTGAGATGGAAGAACGATTTTCACATGAGGCGGTCATGAACGCCGCCGGTGTTAGTGCCGATTACGAGCTTCGTCCGGAAAAAACAAGAAATGAGAAACAGGCCGAATATGCCTATGATGATACGATAAGAGTGGTTTTGGAAACAGAAAGCCCGCCGCCTGTTGCCCCTCCTTCCACTTGGGGAGGAACCCTTCTTGAAACGGCAAAGCTTGTAGACGTTGCCTCGGAAGATTCTTCAACCAAAGAACAGCTTCTGAGCACTGTTGATTTGGAGAAGATTGTTTTGATCCCCGACCAGCCCACCTTTTGGACCCAGGTTTACACAGGTTCAAAATCAGAAAAAAGACGCTGGATGACCTTTTTCGGCTATTCCAATGGTTTGCAGGTTGTTTTCCAGATTTTGATGAAGCCCCTCTCTAAAGGTCAAAATTTTAAATATGTGGCTGATTGTAACAAGGGGGAAACAGTCGATAACACCGTTCTTGTTTATATCCAGAATCCCCGCAATCCTGGTCAAATTTATGCTCTGCAAGCCGAAGATGTTTTCATGAGCCAGGAAATGGAAGGGGATAGGATCAATCTTGATCTAAGAATAAAGGTGGATGAATCGGACGAAAGGGATGTTCGATTCAGATTGACGCAATCCCTGTGTTACAATTCAGCCCTGCGACCCTTGTTTGGTTTTGAAGGAAAACCTGCCAATGGGCAAAAGAATGAGGATCATGCAAATGAGACCATGCAAGGAGGGTATTCGCCCGCGACTATCCGCATTCTTACCCAACTTTTTGACCTGGATGAAAAAGCCCCTCTTAATTTTAGGGAAGGCTGGCGGGGGGGGGCGCTGGATTTGGTTTCCGTAACCGAGGAGATGGGGAATGGAAACCATGAGCATCATATTTATGGTTTACGTCCTGTGGAAGACAAATTGGGTCTTTTCAGGGAAGGGGAAGAAGCTCCGGCCTATTACGTGACCCAATTCAAAAAGGAAATGACCGATCCCGTGTATCTTTTAGAAGAAGTATCGACCGGTAAAAACTCCAGGGTCATGATCATCCATCCCGATGGCAATATTCTTGTTCGTAACATCCCGTCCAATCTGGACCAGCTTTCCAAGGCGCCGCGTTCCTTTGTTTATCATATGCACAAAATAGAAGGGGGGCGTTATTCCAAAGAAAAACCTTCTGCAGCGGCCTGGGATATGATTGCGCTTTCACGTGATGATTTATTCAGGAATTACGGGATTCCCAAGGAGGCTGAAGTTGTTTCTTTAGTGCCTGCCTTGGCCCGAGGAGAAGGGATTGATGGAACTGCCGTGGTGGCCAAAAGCTCAACGGATTTTGCCCGTATACGCTTGTATGTATGGAAAGATGCGAAAGGGTGTCTTAAGGTGGCCCCGGGAAATGTTTATGAGGAAGAACTGGATGCCGGGGAATATTTTCCTTGGGGAACAGATTTTTTGCCCACAGATATTCCCAACCAGTGGCGTGACCAAAAAACAGGAAATCGCCTTGTTTTAGATGTGGTGCAAGACAGTCCGGGCGGGCGTGTGCGCGTGGTCATGAAAAGTTTGAATGGGGGGCAGGCTAGTGATTTGGTTCCCTATGGTTGGATGGAGTTTGCCAGTGAAAGTGATTTATTTGGCGATGCCACCCAAAAGGGGTTGGCCCACTATCATGAAACGAAGGCTTTTAGTGGCCGCAAACTTCTCCCCAATGATGAAAACTTTTTGACCCAACGCGCGGGGGCTTCACTGCTTTTTGAATCGGTTCCCGAATTAACCGTTGAAGCTTTTAAGCATGACCCTATGGGGCGTGGTTTGTTGGAGGCTCTGTCTCATACACAAGCGCGCCATGCTGATGTAGGTGTTTTGTTGGGGGCGATCCATTATTTAAAACTGGATCAAATGGAAAAATATACGCAGGACGGCAAAGAAGGCCCGGGGCTTGAAAGGCTTTTGGTAAACGTGGCGGCGTGGGCGGCACAACTTCCCCGGCCTCCTGCGGGGAGAAGGAGAACATCTCGAGCGCGGACAGAGAGAGCTTCCAGACCTCCGCGACCGTTAGGAGATCGTGCTTTAAAAAACGGTGGAGAAGTGGACAAATTAAAAGTGGCACAGGCCTTTGAAGTTCCCCCCATTTCTGTTTGTCCAGATGTTGCAGAAAAACCGGCCAGAGAACAAAAGCAACAAAGGGCAACTCCAACTTCTGTGCCTCGCATCAGAAGATCGAGAGTTTCATCGTTATCAAGAAATTTTGGTCTCAGGTTTGCTCCTCCGCTTAGTTCGGGATTACGTTCATTATCCGGGGTTCGGGTGTTTCGGTAGTTTCCTATTTTTCCAAACTGGATTCTTCTTTTTTTTTGTGTGAAAGGTAGCCCACAGGTAAATCTCTATGTCACCCCATTCAAAAAAATCATTTTTTCAGGTTTTCTGGAATCTATGTGCCGTTTTTTCTTTGATGGCGGCTTTTTATATTTTTGGGATGGGTGGCTTGAACAATTTTTTTGATTTAAATTTAGCCGTTAAGTTTAGGGGAATGACACCCATAATACCTCCCAAAGAATGGGGCGGGATTTTGTTGAGTGCACTCTTTTTTGTTGTCCTTACATTTGTGTTTGGTGTTTTCTCCCGTTTTAATGATTTTTTAAGCTTTTGTAAGATTCATCCTTTAAAAGCTTTCACCCTTTTTGCCTTTCTTATTGGCGGAACTTGGTTGGGCGTCCATGGATTTAAGCTTTATCTGCTTGGTGGAGTGGAATTCATGATGGTTGAAGATGATGACTCTAAAAAATTATCTGAATGGGTTTACAAGAATCACCCGGATGGAGGCTGTTTTATTCAAAAGCCCGGAACTCGTTGACGCTCTTTTAACATCGGGAGCCGAGGTTAATTTAAAAGATTTGCTCGGACGTACGGTCTTGATTTTATTAGTGACCTATCGTGACCAGGCCAGTGAAGATGAAAAAATAAGTTTGGCGCAAAAACTTGTTTTCAAAGGCGGTGATCTTTCTGTGCGCGACCAAAATGGCCAGACCGCCAAAGAAATTGCTCAAAGTCGCGGGCTGGCACGTTTGGCGGAAATATTGTAGGGTCCATATCATAGAATAGCGAGTGACCCTTCGATCACCGCGTAGCGGGATCCCGTATGCGGGACGGAGCTCCCTCCAGAGGCGGGCAGGCAGGGTGTCCTGTATTGGACATGGTGAGCTTCGTCGAACCATGCTTTCTAAATTGTAGTAAAGGATTTTTAAAGTGGCATCACTTATTCCCCAAGAAACCCTCGACGAAATTTTGCAGCGTATCGATATTGCAAGCCTTATCGGGGATTATCTTGTCCTTAAAAAGGCAGGCAAAGACTTTAAAGGCCTGTGCCCCTTTCATCAGGAAAAAACTCCGTCCTTCATGGTGAGCCCTTCCAAGGGGATATTCCATTGCTTTGGTTGTGCCGAAGGGGGGAATGCCTTCAAGTTTTTGATGAAGCTGGAAAATCTCACTTTCCCTGAAGCCGCCCAAAAATTGGCTCAGAGGGTGGGTATTATTTTGAAAACCGAAGAGGGAATCTCTTCCCAACATAAAGAAAAAGATATTTTTTACAAAATCAACCGTTATGCGGCTTGGTATTTTGCCGAAATTTTTAAAACTTCCCAGGGAAGACAGGCCAGTACTTATTTGGCCAAACGGGATATTAGCCCGGAGACCATCCAAAAATTCATGCTGGGTTCGTCAACAGACGCTTGGGATGGGCTCTCCCAATTTTTAAAAAGCAAAAACGTGCCTCTTGAGGCCGCCTTAAAATTGGGTCTTGTGAGGGCCCGCAAGGATGGCTCGTCGACTTATGATTTTTTTCGTCATCGCCTCATGTTTCCCATTATCGATAGCGAAGGTCGTGTTCTCGGGTTTAGTGGCCGGCGCTTGAATGACTCAAAAGAAAATGAGGAGCCAAAATACATCAACTCGGCTGAATCCCCCATTTATCACAAGGGAAGTGTGGTTTACGGACTTTTTCAGGCCAAGGAAGCTTTGCGTAAAACAAGGGAACTTATTCTGGTTGAAGGCAATGTGGATGTCATCAGGCTTCATCAGGAGGGCTTAACCAATGCAGTGGCCCCCTTAGGGACAGCCCTCACCCAGATGCAGGTGCAATTTCTGGCCCGCTTTGTCGATCGTTTCATTTTGATGTTTGATGGGGATGCGGCAGGATTTAAGGCTTTCATGCGGGCTTTGCCCATCTTGTTAGCTGAAGGGCATCATCCGCGTGTGGTCATGTTGCCGCCGGGTGAAGATCCGGACTCGTTTGTGCGTCGTCATGGAAGTGCCGCCATGACCAAACTTGTGAGTGAAGCCCCCATGGCCATGGATTGGCTTGTCATTCACCACCTTTCGCAAGGAGGCACAACACCCTCTCAAAAAGCGGAGCAGGTCGAAAAAATTATTCCTTTTATTGACCAGCTTTCATCCACGGTGGAACGCCAGGCCTATAAAACGAAATTGGCTCATTTTTTGGGGTCAAATTCAGATTTTCTCTCGACATTAAAACGATCCGAAAACCCTTCCCGAACAAGGGGTTTTTCAAAAGTGGAAAAACAGGAAAAAATTTCACTTGAAAGAATTCTGTTCGGGCTTTATGTCACCTATCCCCAACTTATTGATGACACATTAAACGAAGACGTATTTCAAAATATTGAAGATGGTTTTATAAGAGATTTGTTCCAGAAGTCGGTGACGTTTTACCGGAGTGGGGCGGGGCTTTCCTGGAAGCAACTTTTAAGCGATGCAGCCGATGATAAGGCGCGTATTCTATCGGGTTTGGCTTTAAGTGATTTGTTTGATGTTCCTGAAAATGAGGTTTTGCAAATGGTTCAGGATTGTCTCTATCGCATGAAGATTCAAAGATTAAAGGGGCACCTTCAAACACTGACAGGCGAAATTCATCTGGCTGAAATAAAAAAGGATCCCCAGCTTTTAAACCAGCTTTTGTCCCAAAAGACAGAGGTGGTGCGTACCTTGAAAAGTTTGGGAGAACCAACAGCGGTCTAATTTTTTAAGAGGTAATTTTTTCATGGCTAAACCTGCAACAAAAGAAAAAGAGAAATCCATCGATCGCAAAGATATCCAGACCCTTATCGACAAGGGAAAGGAAAAAGGGTTTCTTACTTTTGATGATATCAACAGTGCCCTGCCTTCCCATCTTGTCTCAGCCCAGTCTTTAGATGAAGTATTAGCCGTTTTTGACGAATTAAATATCGAGGTTGTTGAGTCTGAAGATGACGCCAAACAAAAGAAAAAAGACGATGACGGAACCAAAAAAGATGCCAAGGATGATGATGATGGTGAAGAGGTCGTGGCTGAAGTTGATACCAGTGTCAGGTCCAATGACCCAGTCAGGCTCTATTTAAGGAAAATGGGGCAGGTACCGCTTTTAACACGCGAAGGCGAAGTCCTTATCGCCAAGCGTATTGAAAAGTGGGAAGACCATGTCTTGCAGATTATTCTTGCCTCTGCTGTGGGACGTCAGAGCATTGAAGATCTTCATACCAAGTTGCATAAAGGCCACATCCGGGTCTTTGATGTCATTAAAGAATTAGATGAAATGGAAGCAGCCCATGAAGCAGGTGTGGATACCACCCACATGGAAGAAGGTCACCGTGTGCGTATTTTAAAGCTGGTGGGGCAGGTCATGGCCCACATGAAGGAATATAAAAAATTCGATTTGAAATCACGAAGCCAGAGATTACGTGAAGCCAATAAAAAGGTTTTGGATGAGAAGAAGCTGGAATGCCAGTCAAAGATGATCAGTTTGTTGCGCGAAATCAACATGAATCGCGACACCATCAACAGCATCATTAATCGCTTGAAAGATGTGATCGAAGAAGTGGAAGGCTATGAAAAAACGATCACCCATATCCGCTTAAAACTTGACCTTGAAGCCGACGAAGCTGTTCCCATTGCCAAGAAAATCAAGACATCGCCCTATTTGCAGCGTAAAATTGTGCAACAGTCCAAGCTTGGCAAGCAGGAAGTGATGGAGCAATGTGAAAAGATCCAGGAAGCGGCCAAGTTGATGCGCAAGATTGAAAACGGTTACGAGGCCAATGTTTCCGAGCTTAAACGCACTTATCGTGAAATGCGTTATTCGGAATCGGAAGCCGATCGTGCCAAGGGTGATTTGGTTGAAGCCAATTTGCGTTTGGTGGTCAGCATCGCCAAAAAATACACCAACCGTGGATTGCAGTTTCTGGATCTGATTCAGGAAGGAAACATCGGTTTGATGAAAGCGGTTGATAAATTTGAGTATCGTCGTGGTTATAAATTTTCCACTTATGCCACATGGTGGATTCGCCAGGCCATTACACGCGCCATTGCCGACCAGGCTCGCACCATTCGTATTCCCGTTCACATGATCGAAACCATCAACAAGCTTGTCCGTACCTCGCGTTATCTGGTTCAGGAAAAAGGACGCGAACCCACACCGGAAGAAATTGCCGAAAAAATGGAAATGCCACTGGAAAAAGTCCGTAAGGTTTTGCGCATTGCCAAGGAACCCATCTCTCTTGAAACCCCCATTGGTGAAGAGGAAGACTCCCACTTGGGTGATTTTATCGAAGACAAATCCATTGCCAGCCCGGGGGATGCCGCCATCAATTTTAATTTGGGAGATCAAACCAAAATGGTTTTGTCCACCCTTACTCCCCGTGAAGAAAAAGTATTGCGCATGCGTTTTGGTATCGGGGAACGTTCCGACCACACTCTTGAAGAAGTGGGACGTGATTTTTCGGTGACTCGTGAACGTATTCGCCAAATTGAAGCCAAGGCCCTTCGCAAATTGCGCCATCCCAGTCGTTCCAAGAAACTCAAAAGTTTTGTGGATTGGTGATGGATAGTTTCACGGACATGGTGAGGCTCTCGAACCATGCACCCTTCATTTAGGTCCACATTATTATTAATAGTAATTGGACTTTTATCATCCTGTTCCTCACCTAAAACTTTAACTTCATTCTGGATGGCCCCGATGCCTGTTTGGGATGGGGTTTCAGCCCAGGTTCAAACAGTTTCCATTCATGTAAATTCCCAGGGTATCATTGATGTCATTGCTCAAAACCTTCCGGCTTTACCAACCGACCCTGTTGTCCATTACCAATCAGGGGTTCTTATCCCTGGATTGATTAATGCCCATATCCATTTGCTTAACCCTCCTTCATGCAAACCCGGGAAAGGTTTTGTTCCCACCACGCCGCTGACAAATGCCCGGCAAGTTTTACAATCCGGATTTACGACAGTCGCTGATATGGGCAGTTGGCCCGATCTAGTCGTTTCTTATAAAACATTATTTTCAAAAAGGGTGGATCTTGGCCCACGGCTTTTGATTGCCGGTCCCATTGTGACTATTCCCGGAGGGTATCCGGAAAACTGGATTCCTAGCGAAGCAAAGAAAGTGGGGGCTGTGCGTTTTATCAATGACCCCCGGCTTTTAGATGATTTGAAACGATGGCAGGTGGATTATATTAAAATGGGGATGCAGGAAGTAAGCTTTGGGGGAAAGGAACTTCCTTTTTATTCAGAAGAAAACTTAAAAAGTTTCATCGATCAAGTTCATCATCAAGGTAAAAAATTTTTTGCCCACGCTTTGACACGTCAGGGGTATGCCTTGGCTCTTGGTTCAAATGCGGATGGCATCCTTCATGGAAGCCATGAGCTTTTGGATGAAAAAACCTTGAATGCCATGGCCCAAAAAAACATGCCGGTGATTCCCACAGTGTGGGTTTGGAAAAACGCATGGGATGTTCCTGAAAATGATTTGGATCAAATGTACGGATGGAGGGATCAAGTTTCTAAAAAACAGTGGGATCAGTGGCAGCTTTATTTAAACGATTACAAAAACTCGGGCGATTCTTTTCCTTCCTCTTTAGTTGATGAAGAGGGGATCAAAAAGAATCTTGCCCAACAAAAGCACCGTATCTTGCAGAAGAACATTCAGGCGTGGAAAGAAGCCGGCATTCCTTTTGCTTTTGGGACTGATGCCCCTTTTTGTTTTAATACAGCATTCAATTCGTTTGAAGAGATAAGGGAATTAAAAAAGGCCGGGCTTTCAAACAAGGATGTTTTAAACATGTTGACCCAAAATGCCGCCCGTTTTTTGGGAATTGAAAACCAGGCAGGTTCCATTCAGGTGGGGCGCAAAGCGGATATGGTTGTTGTTTTGGGTGATCCCTTTGCTGACATCCATGTTTTGGAAAAACCGGTGGCTGTGTATCGGGAAGGGCATTTAATAACAAAGGCCCCCTTGGGACTAAAGGAAAAGTTCTTGAGCGTCTATTTGTTGGTGAAGGCTTTTTTGAAAACGGTAGTCAGCTAGGTTTGTGGGCCCTCCAGGACTTGCCCGCCAGAGGCGGGTCCGCCTTTGGCGGAAACCTGGTACCTTGTGGGCCCTCCAGGACTTGAACCTGGGACCAACCGGTTATGAGCCGGCCGCTCTAACCAACTGAGCTAAGGGCCCTTAAAACTAGCGCGTTGTCTCATGCGAAAACCAAGTTTTCAAGTCAAAAACTTAAAAAAGGGATGAATTTTTTTTCGAAGTTCCTTGAGGTTCCTTCTGTTGTTTTGGGCTAAATAATCCCATGGAGCGGGCCGCCAGGGGCTCCCATGGTATCCACCTTTTTTTGAACGAGAGGATCTTCTTCCAAAGGGGGGGGCTGTTGGGGTTTTAGGCGGGCATCAATAACAAGGCTTCCCCGGCAACCCCAGTGCTTGTTTTCAGTAAAAGAATCGATTCCGTAAATATCAGAAGCTGGATTGGAACGGATGAAAGTGGTCCACAATAGGTTATTAAGATTACGGGCAGTAAAAGAACTATCATCGACCACAATAATCAATGGAAGTTTGATAAGGGACGCCGCTTCATGGGAGGAGAGGTCATTACATAATTTGAGTATTTCAGATCGATTTCCATGTTGTTTTTCAATTATTTTTGGCCCTTCGATCACCAAAATTCCGGGCATGCCGATGCGCGGGTTTTTAAAAGGATCCGGTAGTTTCAAGTTTTCAGGAATCTTGTTTGTCAGCTCACGAAGAAAAGGGCCGTGAGCCGCTAAAACCACTTTTGACCCTTCGTTTAAAGCAAACCCCGAATAATCGAGTGTGTCGATGGTCGTGCATGTTTGAAAATGAATATCGCGGGACCAATCCACAATTTTTAAGAAGTGAGTGAAGTAAGCCAGAATATCATGGCAGGAAAGGGCAGGATTATCTTCATGAGCTGTCATGAAAAGATATTTGGCCAACGAAAGCTGCCCCTGGCCCAAGATGGCATTGGCCTGGGTTAAGATTTCTTGCGGACGTTTTTCCTTCAAATAAGGGGTGTAGCGTTCACTGCCAATGGCTAAAAGCAAGGGGTGTACACCGGCAGCGTCTACCGCATGAACTTCTTTAACCCCCGGAAGTACGTGTGGGATGAGTGGACCGGTGAGTTCGTGAATGAAAGCTCCGAAATGGGTGTCTTCCTGGGGGGGGCGACCCACCGTTGTAAAGGGCCAGATGGCATTTTTTCGATGAAAAACTTTTTCAACCCGAAGCACGGGATAATTGTGTTGCAAACTGTAATAACCCAAGTGATCTCCAAAGGGACCTTCAGGGAGAAGTTTATTGGGAATAACGGTGCCGGTAATACAGAAGTCTGCTTCAGCATAAAGGGGAAGGTGATGTTCCGATTCAATCAACGGAATGCGCTGTCCTGACAAAAGCCCGGCAAAGGTGATCTCGGGCATTCCTTCAGGCAGGGGCATCACCGCGGCCAAAGTCATGGACGGGGATCCACCCACAAAAATATTCACCCGAAATGGCTGATTTGCCTTGATAGCCTCATCGTGATGCACTCCAATGCCCCGATGAATTTGATAATGCAGCCCCAGCTCTTCATCGGGTTTGTATTGGTTCCCTGAAACTTGAACCCGGTACATGCCAAGGTTTGAATGCATCCAGCCGGGATTTTTGACTGATTCCGTATAAACTTGCGGAAGTGTGATGAAAGCCCCGCCATCCTTGGGCCAGCTGACAAGTTGGGGAAGCTGGCTTAAAGTGGTTTCGCATTCCATGACCGGCCCAAAACGCACCATTTTAGGTTTTAAGTGAAGCCCCTTTAAGGCAAGCCCTCCCAAACGCCACGGTTTTTTCAAGGCCAGGGAAGGGTCAATTTTAAGCCGGATGAATTCCCCCACAGTATCCAGTGTGTCACGAAATAAAAAACGTGTGCGTTCCATGGTCCCAAACAAATTGGCCAACATGGGAAAGGGGGTTCCTTTGACATTTTCAAATAAAAGGGCGGGGCCACCGGCCTGGAAGACGCGGCGTTGAATCATCCCTGCTTCAAGGTGGGGATCAATCTCATTTTTTATGCGGACGAGCTGTTTGTGTTTTTCTAGATCAATGACGCATTGCTGAAGATTTTTGTATCCCATGATGATTTACCTGTTTTCCGGAGGAGTAAAAGGGACATAATCCATATTCATTTCGCAAAACAATTTGGCGACATTTTCCAGATTAAGCCTCAAAGTCGTCCCACTTTTTATTTTTAGTTTTTCGGACAATAGACCTTCTAGGATGGGAGCGATATGCATTTTTGAATCAAGCCAACCCTCGGCATCTGCCTGAAGGCGTCGGGATGCCGTCATGCCCCCGTAAGTGGTTGGGTTAAACACGTTTCCCGGTGCCAAGCCGAAGATGGAAACGCCAGTGACCCCATCGCGTGCATGCTGGGCCGCGATGGACTCAACCATTTTTTTTACGCCCGCCTTGGCCATTTGAAACAGAAGATCCTGGGCCCAGGTTTCAAGCACGGTAATGGCGGCCATGGAAATAATGATTCCCTTTTTCCGGGCCCTAAAGAGCGGTTCAAGATGGAAAACAAAACGGGCAGTTCCCAACAAATCCGTCTGGATGATGTTTTCCAAAGTCTGAATGTGATGGGGGCTGGGAAGCCATTCGCTGATTTCGGCATAATTCTTGTTGTAACCGGCTAAAGTCACCAGACCGTCGAGGGAAGGGTGTTCTTTTAAAATTTCATGAATCGATTGATTCACTTCTTGTGTTTGGGAAACATCACAGGCACGAACCGTGATGGCGGATTGGGGAAATCGGGTATTTAATTCTCGTTTTAGATCTAAAAGCTTTTTCTCATCTTTTGAAACAAGAATGACATGGGCTTTTTTTTCAAGAAGAGCTTGGGTTACGGCGCGCCCCATGCCCCCCGTGGCGCCTGTGATAAGAAATGTTTTTCCGGCAAGAGACATAGACCGTTTATATAACGCACATAAAATAAATCGTCGAGAAGATCGTGCGTTAGTGCATCTTGAAATTTTCTATCTTGAAATTGATTTTAGGGAACATTTTTGGAAGGTGCAGCAACTGGAAAACCATGACGCCAATGGAAATACGGTCAAACCACGACGAAGTGGGCCATCCGAAATGAACGGTGATGTTTTTATCGGGAAGTTCGTATTGCAGAAGTTCCAATATAGCCAAGGTATTGTGATGAATGTTGGCTCGTTTGAAGGGAATGCGGAAATGACTTTCCCCACTGCGGTCAGGAATGGGTTGTCGTGGGGAATAAAAAGTGATGAAAACAGCCCGATCATAAGTTTTTTCCTGGGGAGTGTCAAAAGGACGCTTGAAATGGATGTGCACGTTTTTTTCATCCGATTCGGCGATATAAAAAATAAGATCCATGGGTGTTTCGCCGCGTTTGACTTCCCTCAATTCAGGAGCACGTCTTTTTGTCCCATAAATCCCTATCAATAAAAAAGCAATTGTTGTGGCAAACCACAGAAAAAAACCTTCAGGACGATGGTAAGACAAATAAATGAATGAACTTGTAATGAAAATAAAAAGAAAAAAAGTTCCTGTCCGGCTTACATTATAAGAAAGAACTTCCTTGGTTCCTTTGGCATAACGATAAATCAGGAGAGACATCAGTTGAATCATAAATGATGCCAACAGTCCAATGGCATACATATGAGCCAGAGAGTGTTGTTTGCCCTGTGTAAAGATGACAACCAGTGAAAAGAAAATGGCACTTCCAATATGGACGCGGTAAAGAGAAGCCAATCGGTTTGGTTTGATAATCCAGTTAAAATTGTAACGATGGGATACGCGTTCGATGAGTTCGCTTCCAGCTACAAATGCCGTATTGATAGCCATAAGAAGGGTAAGGCTAGCCACAATAATGACGAATACGGCAAACACGGGACCAAAACTAAAGTTGGCATAATGGACGATTAAGTCGGTTTGATGGGCTGAAAAATCAATGCCAGGTGTAGAAAGGACGAGCACTGTGACAAGCGGGGTGATGATGCCAACTGACAATGACAAAAAAAGATAGGACTTGGCTATTGCGCGCCAGCTTTCAACCAGAGTTGCTGTCTGGAGAACGGATTCAACTCCTGAATAGGCGAGGATGCAACTGGAAAGGCCGGCTACCAGGTAGAAAAACCCATTAAAAAAGCCATGATTCGTGGTTGTTGAAAATGTTGTAATGGCGCTTTGACTGATGGTATCCCAGTTTAAAGCTGAAAAATTAAAAAAGCTCGCAACAATCAAATTCAGGAAAACAACCATTGTGAAGAGAAAAATGATAAAAGTGACACGTGCATTGTTGTGGATTCCGGATATGTTTAAGATAGCCACCAGCCAAATAATTCCGATTTCCAGACCTATTTTGACTGTCGGAGCCATATTTAAATAAGAGGAGGCATTTTCTACGGCACTTACGGCTGAAATGGCGGCTGTCAGTACATAAACAATGAAAATGGAAGCGACGGCCACAAAGGAAATAACAGGCCCAAGCACAAGATAGGAAAAATTATAAACCCCACCTCCCTTGAGATTATGTGCATCCAGAATTTCAGCAATCTCCACCATGCGTGTAGTCAGGTAGCGGATAAAAATGCTTGTGAGAGGAATGAAGATGATGGCCGCAAATCCAAGGGAACGCCAAGCTTCACTTGGCGCGTAAAAAATACTGGTCAATTCATCCATGAGGCAAATGACCCCTATTGACAGCCAAGTGAGCCACCATTTACCTCCAGAAACATAACTTAAGAGACTCCGTTTTGAAAAAAGATAAAAAGCGGCAGAGACAAGAATGATATTGAAAGCAATTAGAAATATTTTTTCCATGTGTAATGGGAAGGGTTTATTTTGCTTAAATTGTGTTTTGAGTCAAGAAACATTGGGGGGGTATTGTGCGGATGTACGGCCGTGCTGAAGTGCTGATGTTTAAGAATGCTTTAATAACATCCGTACATCCGTACTTTGGCACATAAAGAAATTGTTATTCTTTTATTCCTATATTAGTCATTTCAACTTATGAATACTTTTAAATATCTTGTTTATGACATTGAATCAGTCATAAATAAACCCCTCCTTAATAAAGTCCTTTTTCCCGCTGAAAATTTAAGTGATGAAGAAGCTTATCAAAAGCATCTGCAAGAATTGCTTAAAGAAGATCGCACTTTTGTGAATCCGTCTTTTCATAAGCCCGTGTGCATTGCGGCTGTGGCCGTTGCTGAGGATTTTTCTATTTCACGTGTCGGGCTTTTGGGAGATGTGCCTCGCACAGTAAGATCTTTAGTTACTGCTTTTTGGGATGTTTATGCCAAACAACCCTGTTTGGTTGATTTTAATGGCAAGGGTTATGACATCCGTTTGATGGAACTATGGGCCTTTCAGTTGGGGCTTACCATTCATAAAAAACATTTTGTCAAATTTGGGGCGCGTTATCGGTTTAATGATGAACATCACATTGATTTGCACGATTTTTTAACCAATCACGGAGCGATCCGCTTCATGGGCGGGTTGAACATGTTTTCAAAACTCTTGGGCAAGCCCGGTAAAATAAATGTGAAGGGAGACATGGTTCAGGAACTTTTTGAACAGGGGGAATTATTTCGTATCGAAGATTATTGTTTGGGTGATGCCATGGACACTTATTTTGTTTTTTTGCGTACACGCGTGATGATTGGGGAGATAACCCTGGAAAGGGAGCAGGAACTAGTTCTTGCCGCCAAGGAAATATTAGAAAGAAAACAAAAAGAAGAAGGATTTTTCTATGATTATTTGGCGCATTTTGGGGAATGGAAACCGGAGGAATAATTTCACGTTGCTCGAGGGCTCGTGGCTCGTAATACGCGAGTCCGCGAGTAACGAAAAAATATGCAATACTGGCTCATGAAATCAGAACCTACCAGCTATTCCATTGACGATTTGGCCCGGGATAAGAAAACTTTTTGGAGTGGGGTTCGCAATTACCAGGCCCGTAATTTTATGCGGGATCAGATGAAGAAGGGGGATCTTGTTCTCTTTTATCATTCCAATGCCGATCCTTCCGGTATCGCTGGTTTGGCAAAGATTTGCAGGGAGGGTTACCCTGATTTTACCGCCTGGGACCATCGGGACAAGCATTTTGATCCGACATCTAACCCTGAAGACCCCACATGGTTCATGGTCGATCTTGCCTTTGTGAAAAAATTCAAAAAATTTGTTTCCTTAGAGGATATAAAAAAGAATCCAAAATTAAAGGCAATGATGGTGACCAAGAAAGGATCCCGCCTGTCTGTTCAACCCGTACTGAAAACCCATTTTGATATCGTTTGTGAAATGATGGAGAATCGGCCATGAAGCCGATGCTCCATAGAGAAATTATTTCAAGCTACGAATATAGGCGATAATATTATCAATGTCGGCATCGGGAATCATGGCTCCCCAGGCAGGCATTGTAACCGCAAGGCCGGCAGCGGCTCCACCATTCTTGATGACGTTTTTCATTTCAGCATCGGTTTTTGTTGTAATTTTTAAATTTCTCGGTTTTGGATTTAAGGCTACAGCACCTGGCCCATCCCCCATTCCTGAAGCGCCATGGCAGGTTACGCAAAACATCTGGTATTTGGCTTGCCCGGCTGTTGGGTCGGCACTAAAGACCTTAAGGGGGGCAGCAATAAAAAGGGTTAAGATTAAAAAGGTGATTATTTTTTGTTTCATATAAAACTCTCCTTGTTTTTTTACATGTACTAAAACGGGACTAAAAATCAAGCAAGTTTAATAGGGGGAATGCCATAGGGGGCATTATGATGTTCATCATAATAAATTGATTATTTAAAAAATGTTTTGTTGGAAAAATGTTTTAAGGAATGAATTCCGCAAGCGCGATTTCCTTTGTAAGGCTTAAGTTGGCATGGGCGGCACTGTGAACCACCGTCACATAAAGAGTTTGTTCCGATAAAGTGCCAACGCTTCCTGTGGCATAAATAGGGGCATTGATAATCGCTGCTGCTGAACTTAAATCTCCCCGACCTACCGCAGGGGTACCAACCGGGCCCACGAGCATCCGGCCAAAGAGTTTCTGGTTATCGGTGGATCCTGTATTGAAAAGATTGATGTCAAAATTAAAGACTCTTCGGGTTGCTGAAGTGGCGATATTACCGGATGTGTCATCGTAAAGAGTAACTCCCCCTAACTTGATCCGGATGCGCATTGTTCTGTTGGCCGCTGTATTATTAAGGTAAGTGCCTGCCAGAGAAACATGCAATCCACTTGAGGTTTGCAGGAGATTTGCGGGAACTTCATAAGAATAAATAACGGTTTCAGCAACGGAATTGGTGACGTCAACGGTATTAAAATTCCTATTTTTGATGACGGGGGCGTTGACAATAATATCTGTTGAATCATTTCCCGGATTGTTGCTGGCGGTGACGGCTTCACCCAAAAAATTAAGTGTTGTTTGCGAGGGTAACGAACTTCCTTCTTCTTCTATTTCTGAAACAACGGGAGTACAGTCTTCGGCTGCACCGCTGGCATTTACACCGGCAGCCAATTCACCCTCCGAACAATTAGATCCATTCGCACCTAAACTTGTCGCCTGCGCTGCCAAATTAACAGTGATATTGTTTGGGATGTCATCATCGGTAATCAAACGATAGGTTGGGTTGCCATTGGCCCCACCGGCAAACAAAAGAGAAGAGGTGTTTGCATCATCCGGTAAATTATCGGCATTGATTGTTCCGGTAATCTTGCCTGCAGAAACAGTGTTGATCTTGGAATCTGTGACACCGCTATCTTTGATGCGTAGTGCGTTGCCGCTGACCTCAATGCTTGTATTGTCTACATTGACCTGAAGATCCACCTCTCCTGAGTTGGCTCCACCGCTTAAACCACTTCCAGCGGAAGTGGCGATGCCTGTAATGTCTCCTGTGCCGGCACTGCCGCACTGAACATTTCCTAAATTATCGGTTTCCAAAGCGGTACAATTGGTTAAGCCGGAGACGTTATCAAAGTTCATGGAAGTAATTCCTGCAATTCCTCCCAAGCCGGTAATGTCAATAGTGGAAGTATCCAAGAAATTGGTAAAACCCGAACCTCCGCTTGAAGAGATCTGGATGGCATTGTCAACACTTTCGTTAACGTCGGCATTATCAAGAGCCATAAGGGCTTCCATGTTTCCAAAAGCCGGCTGGGCATCGTCGGCGTTTTGCAAAAATAAAAGGCGTTGTGTGGTGGTATCGTTAAAATTGTGGGTCATGATTCCCGAGATCATGTTGACATCGGTATCGGATAAAACCGAGGCATTGACTGAAAGATTTTCGTTGTTGTTGAAGGAAAATTGAGCATTTGATTCAAAATTCACGTCTGCTTGGAAAAGATGGTTTCCCGTCCATGTGGGATTTAGGGCTTCATTTAAGGAAAGAGTGACATCCCCATCATTTCCTCCGCCGTTTAACCCATTTCCTGCGGTGACGCTGTTAATGTCTCCTGCGCCTTGAATCCCTCCTGTCACGGTAAGGGTGCCCCCAATGGTAACATCTCCTTCTTTGTCCACTTTAAAACGGTCAGCTCCCGCTTCTTGTAGCAAAAACAAACTGCCATTATTCGCACCTTCGGAAGCGGCATTAACACGAAGTGAGGCGCTTGCCGGCTGATCTGAAAGCGGAGGTTTGGTGATGAGAACTTGAGATGCATAGTTTTGATTGCCGGTCCAATTCATTGAGTTGGAGGTATTTAATGTGATGACGCCATTGCTTGAAACAAGCCCTTGCCCCAGCGCGGAATCAGATAAGCTAAGGGCTGTGCCGGCTACATTGGCAAAGTCGGCTAAATCGGCACGGTCAGCCACCTTGGCATAGGGTGTTGAAAAAAATTCAAGACGCGGGCTTAATTCATCGTCATCCCCAATTTGGGTGCCCAAGCACAGTTTTTCAGAGTTATCAATCATGGTCACCTGGGACGGTGAAAAAAGAACTTTGGCTGCAAAGATTCCTGCGGTGAAGGGGAGATCTTCGATAACGCTGAAAATAGGGTTGGATGAATCGCATCCATCATAGAAATTAAAGGTGACTTCAAAACTTCCCTCAAGGGGAGTTTCCGTATCTTTGTCCACAATAAAGCCTTGCACAGGAAATGAATCTTTATCAGCCCACGCTGAAAAAAATGTAAGCCCGTTTATGAAGATGCTCAGTATGAAAGTGAGAATCCACTTTTTATATTTAAGGATTTTTTGCATGAACGATTCTTTCTTTTCCAAATTCTAAAGAGGGGCTTTTTGCCTTGTATTGGGATGATGAAGCCTCTCCTTGCAAGCTGCCCGCTCCCACAATAATAACTCCCTGGTAAAGAGGTGAAGTTGCAAACGAACTTTCCGGGGGTCTGGCTAAATTACTTACACTTTGGTTTTCTAATTGATTGGGAGGAAAGCTTGTTGAAGCTCCGTCCCCTCCACAGCCGGTCAAAAAAATCACGAATAAAACTTTTAGTCCTGTAAAGTAGTTAAGCTTGTTCTGAAATATGTTTTTTAAGAAGTTTTTCATAAATAGCTACGCCTTTAGTTCATAAGCAAGTTAAATGCCAAAAAAGCCCCCATTTTATTGTTTTAAAACAGTATCTTACAAATAATTTATATTCTCAGAATGGGAATTTATGAAATGCCTCTAAAAATGAGAAAGGTTTTTTTTCTTAAGAGCTTCTGAAAAATTTAGTTAGATGGTTCGAGATGGACTGCGCCCCGTCAACTGGAGAGTTGGCGTCAGAAGTTGAGATGGGGGTTGCAGTCGTTAGTTTTTGTTTTCCAATAAATGGCTTCAAACTCC